>JBFMBH010000063.1 GCA_040755095.1 Thermodesulfobacteriota bacterium | reverse complement strand
GGCTGGCGAAGGATCTCGGTGTCGCAGCCCGGCGCATCAACGATATTGTGCGCGGTCGTCGGGCTATCACCGCTGATACGGCCCTGCGCCTTGGCCGGTATTTCAACATGGAGGCGCAATTCTGGCGCAACCTCCAATCACACTATGATATTGGAGGTTGCGCTGGAGGCCCTGGAGGACCGGCTGGACAAGGAAGTGCATCCCTTCTCCCGGGCAGCATGACCGCCGGAAAAGGCAACGATGGCTCGAATGGTCGGTAGTGCTTGCGCCCAATTCGTCCGAACAGATCAACACGCGCCGGTTCTCGTCATGCCCCACTCCCCTGCCAGTGCCCTGTTCATGGCCGGCCTGCCCGGCCATGATCTCGATCCCGGCACCGCCCGTCTCATTGCCGAGGCTGGTGTCAACCACTTCATCCTCTTCCGTCGCAACGTCCGGGAGCCGGAGCAGGTCTGGGAGTTGACGGCCGCCCTGCGCCGGGCCTGTGCGGCGGCCGGTCTTCCGCCGCCGCTCATCGCCATCGACCAGGAGGGGGGCACGGTGGCGCGCCTGCCGCCGCCCTTTCACCAGCTGGCCGCCGCCCGCGCCCTGGGCCAGGCCGCTGACCCGGAGGCCGCGGTGGCGGCCAGCGCCGCCCGGTGCGCCGAGGACCTGGCCGCCGTCGGCATCCCCATGAACCTGGCGCCGGTCCTGGACGTGGCGGCAGCCGGCGCCGGCTGCTATATGGAAAGCCGCTCCCTGGCCTCGGAGCCGGAGCGGGTCGCCCGTCTCGGCTGCCGGATGATCAGCGAGCTGGACAGCCGGGGCATCGCCGCTTGCGGCAAGCACTTTCCCGGCCTGGGCGCGGTCATCCTCGATCCCCACCAGACCCTGCCCCGGGTAGCCCTGGACGAGGCTGACTTGCGCCAGCGGGACCTGGTGCCCTTTGTGGCGGCCATCCAGGCCGGCATCCCTGCCCTTATGACCTCGCACACCATCTACACCGGCCTGGACCCGGACCGGCCGGCCACCCTGTCGGCCCGGATCAACACCGGCCTCTTGCGGGACGAGCTGGGCTACGACGGCGTCCTGGTCACCGACGATCTGGAGATGGGGGCGATCCGGGACTGGGGCACCGTGCCGGAGGCGGCCCTGGCAGCGGTGCACGCCGGCGCTGACCTTGTCCTCATCTGCCACAACCAGGATCTGGTGCGCTCGGCCATTGACCTGGTGGAAAGGGCGCGGGACCGCGGCACCCTGCCGGCCCCGCGCCTGGCGGCCAGCCGCCGCCGGCTGGCCCGTCTCCAGGACCGTTTTGCCACCGCCGCCGGCCGCCTGTCCCGGGAGGCGCTGCAAGAGGTCATGGCCGGCCGCCCCCTCCATGGGAAAGCCTGCGCCGGAATCTCATAGGTCCTATAGGACCTGTGAGAGACTCCGAGACCCGCAGGGCCGCGGGCGCTGTGATCTGACATTTCCGTTGTCCCAGTCCGGCAAATCTGGTAGCAATAGCGCTATTCGGCTGGTCACAGGGAGCCTCTTGCCAGCCAGCGGCCCGCGGCAGGCGGTAGCCGGGGTGGGGGCTCCCTTTTTTGCTTGCGGCCCCGGCTTCGGGGGCGACCGGCTCTTCTGGCTTGCGCGGCAACGCGCCCTACGGAGGATTGTGCATGGATCTGCAGACAGAAACCCGCAATCTGGACATGCGGCCGGAATGGGCTGCCAAGATCGAGGATGAGCGGCAGCGCCTGGCCCGCCACCACCAGGACCTGGTCCATCACCTGCGCCTGTCCATCGAGGCCACCACCGGCCATCGCCAGGGCGGCCACGAGCTGACCCTGGTGGCCACCGTCCCCGGTGACACCGTCGTGGTCAAGCGCAAGGGCGAGGCGGTGAAAGGCCTCATCGTCGAGGCCTTCGACACCCTGGGCGCCCAGCTCAAGGAGTGGCGGCGGAAGCGGCGCCAGGACGTGAAGACCCACGAGACCGGTGCCGCCGGCCTGGCGGGCACCGTCAAGAGCGTTATCCCGGCCGAGGGCTACGGCTTCATCGCCACCGCCGACGGCACCGAGATCTACTTCCATGAAAATGCGCTCAAGGATTGCGTCATCCGGGACCTCAACGAAGGCGACGGGGTGCGCTTCGCCGAGACCACGGGCGACAAGGGACCTCAGGCCAGCTGGGTGCGGGTGATCCGGGACTGAGATGGCTGCCCTCGCTGCCACCCAGGCCGAGCTGGGACCCCTCTACCAGGTGGAGGAGGCGGAGATCCTGGAGCGGATCCGCCGGCGCCGGGCCGAGCTGGGAGACGCCCTCCTCATCCTCGGCCACCACTACCAGCAGCCGGCGACCATCCGCTTTGCCGACCGGATCGGCGACTCCCTCAAGCTGTCCCGGCTGGCCGCCGAGGCCAGGGACGCCCGCTTCATCGTCTTTTGCGGCGTCCACTTCATGGCCGAGACCGCGGACATCCTCACCGCCGGCCACCAGATCGTCATCCTGCCCGACCTCCGGGCCGGCTGCCCCATGGCGGACATGGCCTCGGAAGAGGAGGTGGCCTGGGCCTGGCAGGAGCTGGCCGACCAGAAGGTGGGGCGGGTGACGCCCATCACCTACGTCAACTCGTCGGCTGCCATCAAGGCCTTTGTCGGCGAGCGCGACGGCTCGGTGTGCACCTCCTCCAATGCCGAGCGGGTCCTGGCCTGGGGTCTGGCCCAGGGCGGCAAGGTCTTCTTCTTTCCGGACGAGCACCTGGGCAGGAATTCCGCCCATGCCCTGGGAATCCCCGAGGACGAGGTCCTCCTGTGGCGGCGCCGCGAGCCCCTGGGCGGCAACAGCCCGGAGGCGGTGGCCCGGGCCCGGGTCCTCTTGTGGGACGGGTACTGCACGGTGCATATGCAGTTCACTGCCGAGCATGTCCGGGCCTGGCGGCAACGGGATCCGGCGATCAACATCATCGTCCATCCGGAGTGCCGGCGGGAGGTGGTGGCCCTGGCGGACCGCTACGGCTCCACCGAGGGGATCGTCCAGGCGGTGGCCCAGTCGCCGGCCGGCAGCCACTGGGCCATCGGCACCGAGATCAACCTGGTGCACCGCCTGGCCCAGGAGCACCCGGACAAGGAGATCCACTCCCTGTCCCCCTTCCAGTGCCTGTGCGCCATGATGTACCGGATCAAGCCGGCCTACCTCCTGTGGGTGCTGGACAACCTGGCGGCCGGCCGGGTGGTCAACCGCATCACGGTGCCGGCCGCCATCGCCGGCAAGGCCCGTCTTGCCCTGGACCGCATGCTCGCCATCTGAGGTCGCCCGCCATGCGCCCTGTCTATCTGGACCACAATGCCACCACCCCGGTGGATCCGGCAGTGCGGGAGGCCATGCTGCCGTATCTCGGCGAGCGCTTCGGCAACCCGTCGAGCGCCCACCGCCTGGGCCAGGAGGCCCGGGCGGCGGTGGAAGCCGCCCGGGAGCAGGTGGCCGCCCTGCTCGCCGCCCGCCCCAGCCGCCTCGTCTTCACCGGCGGCGGCTCGGAGGCCAACAACACCGCCATCCTGGCCGCGGCCCTGTCCCGGCCGGAGCGGCGTCATCTCGTCAGCTCGGCGGTGGAGCACCGCTCGGTGCTGGCGCCCCTGGAGCATCTGCGCCGCCAGGGCTTCGAGGTGGAGCTTCTGCCGGTGGCCGCCGACGGCGGCCTCGACCCCGACCTTTTGGCCAGCCGCCTGCGGCCGGACACCGGTCTGGTCTCCCTCATGGCGGCCCAGAACGAGACCGGGGTGCTGTGGCCGGTGGCCGAGCTGGCCGCCCTGGTCCGGAGCCGCGGCATCCTCTTCCACACCGATGCCGTGCAGCTGGCCGGCAAGGAGGCCATCGACCTCGGGACCTGGCCGGTGGACTACCTGTCCCTGGCCGCCCACAAGCTGGGCGGACCCAAGGGGGTGGGGGCGCTCTTTGTGCGGCGGGGGGCGCCGTACGCGCCCCTTGTCCGCGGCGGTGGCCAGGAGGAAGGCCGGCGGGCCGGCACCGAGAACGTCCCCGGCCTGGTGGGCTTCGGCCGGGCCGCGGAGCTGGCAAGGGCGCGGCTGGCCGGCTTCCGGCCCCGGCTGGCGGCCCTGCGGGATGCCCTGGAGACCGCGGTCCTGGCGGCCATTCCCGGCGTGCGGGTCAACGGCGCCGGCCAGCCGCGGCTGGCCAATACCAGCAACCTGGGCTTCGAGCACGCCTCCGGGGTGGTGATGGTCCAGGAGCTGGACGAGCGGGGCTTTGCGGTCTCGGCCCAGGCGGCCTGCCTTTCCGGGGACCTCGATCCCTCCCCGGTCCTGGCCGCCATGGCCGTGCCGGAGTCCTACCGCCACGGCAGCCTGCGGCTCAGCTTCGGCCACGGCAGCACCCGGGAGGAGCTGGACCGTTTCCTGGCGGTGCTGCCCGGGGTGGTGGCGGCTGCCCGCCGGGGGGCCGCACCGTAAGCCCGCCTCCAGGCCTGCGGGACCCGGATGCCCTCCATCTTTCGCAAGAAGATCCTGCCTGCTGGCCTGCTGCTGGTGGCCGTCACCGCAGCCGGCACCTTCGGCTACCATGGTCTGGCCATCCTGGCCGGCCTTGACCCGCCCTGGCCCCTGGCCGACTGCCTGTACATGACGGTGATCACGCTCACCACCGTCGGCTTCGGCGAGGTGATCGACGTGGCCGCGGTGCCGGGCGCCCGGCTCTTCACCATGTTCATCCTGGGCAGCGGCCTGGGGCTTGCCGCCTACTTCGTCTCCACCCTCACCGCCTTTCTGGTGGAGGGGGAGCTCAAGAACGTCTACTGGAGGAAGCGGATGGCCAAAGAGATCGCCCGGCTACGGGACCATTTCATCGTCTGCGGCCTGGGCCGGGTGGGCTTCTACGCGGTGCGGGAGCTGGTCCGGACCGGGCGGCCCTTCGTGGCCATCGACGGCAGCGAGGAGCGGATCAGGGAGCTGCAAGAGGAGCTGGGCGCCTTTCCGGCGGTGGTGGGGGATGCGACCCACGCCGCGGTGCTGCAGGAGGCGGGGGTGGAGCGGGCGGTGGGCGTCTTGTCCACCCTGGGTGACGACAAGGACGAGCTGTGCGTGGTGGTGACCTGCCGGCAGCTCAACCCCGCCATCCGGGTTCTGTCCCGGTGCGGCAGCGGGGAGTTTGCCAGCAAGCTCGAGCTGGTGGGGGCGGAGGTGGTGATCCCGGACCTCATCGGCGGCCTGCGGATGGCCTCCCAGATGATCCGGCCCCGGGTGGTCCGCTACCTCGATACCATGCTCCGGGACGAGACCTGCGTGGTCCGCATCGAGGAGCTGACCCTGCCTGCTGCCTCAAGCCTGGCGGGCCGGACTGTGGGATCCTTGGACCTGACCGCGGCCGGCAACCTGCTGCTCCTGGCCGTCATCAACGAAGGCAGCGGCCATCCGATGTACAATCCGCCTGCCAGCTATGTCCTCAAGCCCGGTGACACCCTGGTCTTCCAGGCCGAGCCGGCAGCCATGGCCCGCTTCCGCCAGGCCCATGCCGGCGCCCTGTGACCGGCCTCACCCCTCCGTCGCCTTGAGGCGCTCGGCGATCTGCAGCACCCGCCCCAGCACCAGCACCGCCTCCGAAGGCACCTGGACGAACTTGTAAGCCAGGCGCACGTCCCGCGGGCTGTGGTCGGCCTCGAAGGCCACCACATTGAAGTTGACCAGCGCCGACAGGATACCGCTCACCTTCAGGCCTTCATACTCCTCGGGGAAGGCGAGGGAGATCTCGGCCGGTCTGGTCAGAAGCAGGGAGCCGTGGAAGGCCAGGTCGCACAGGAGCCCGCCCAGGCTGATGTTGACCAGGCAGGCGGCAAAGCGGTGGGTGCCCTGGGCCAGCAGCGCCGTGGCGCCGTGGATGCTGTACCGTTCAGAGCGCCGGAGCGCGGCCGGGTCGCAGAGCCGGCCGACGATCTCCACCAGGGTCTTGGGGGCAAAGGGGATGGGCAGGCAGTCCCTGATGCCGGCATCCCGCACCCGGCCCAGGTGGGCAGGATCCAGGGTGCTGGTCAGAAGGACAAAGGGGGTTGCGGCCCGCCCTGGCAGCTGCCGCATCTGCCAGTACAGCTCGATACCGTCCAGGCCCGACATCTCGAGGCCGGACAGAACGAGGTCGCACCGCTCGTCGGCCTGCAGCAGCTCCAGGCCCTCGAGGCCGTCCTCCGCCTCGGCCACCACCACATCCCCGAGATGGGAGTGGATGGTGGAGCGGATGATCTTGCGGATCACCATCGAGGGATCCACCACCACAACACGTCTTGCCATGGCACGCCTCCGTCGAGCGCATCCGCCCCGGCGCTGGCTGCTGCCAGGCCGCGGCCCGATGCGGCAAGGTCCTTGTCCATGCTGCCGGACGGCCAGCAGGGTTGACCCAACGACCGCGGCGGCTCGCGCCGGGCTCCATGGGACAATATCCGATTATAGCACAAGGATGGGGTCGGATCTCAAGGGCGGGCTTGGGGGGTCAAGGGACGGCGGCCGGTGGCGCCGCCGCCTGGAGATCCCCCAGGTACCGGGAGATCGCCACCAGCCGCAGCCTCGCCTGCAGCTCCGGCAGCAAGGCGGCAAGGGCCTGCCGGGTCTCGGCCCGGGAATGGCCGATGGCCAGGGCGCGGCCGTTTCGCTCCGCCAGCGCCATCAGGGCCCTGAGCTGACTGGCCACCGCCTGGGGCGCGTGGTCGTTGTCCAGGAAGAGGTCCCGGCGGCCGGCAAGGATTCCGGCCTGGCGGGCCAGGGGGTAAGCCTGGCTGGCGGGGCTGGTCAGGCTGTCCACGAAGAGCAGCCGCCGGGCGGCCAGGACGGCGAACAGCGGCGCCAGCGCCGCGGGCGAGCGGGTAAAGGCCGAGCCCATGTGGTTGTTGACCCCGATGGCGTGGGGCACCGTGGCCAGGTCCTCGGCCAGGAGCCGGCTGATCTCTTCCGGCGGCATGCGGCGAAAGAGCCCCCCGGGTCCGGGCTGGCGGGCAGGATCGTCCGCCTCCAGGGGCAGATGGAGAAAGATCTCCTTGCCGGCCTCATGGGCCAGCTCGGCCAGCTCCCGGGTGTGGGGGGCGTGGGGCAGGAAGGCCAGGGTCAAAGGGGCGGCCACCGCGGCCCAGCTGCGGCCTTCGGCCAGCTGATAGCCCAGGTCGTCGATGACGATGGCCACGACCGGCCGCAGGTCCGCGGGCTGGGGGATGATGGACGCGGGCGGCGCCTGGCTCGGGCCCGCGGCCGGCGCTTCTGCCGGCTGGGGCGCAAGCTCCGGGGCCGGGACCGGCGGTGGCGCCGGCGCCACCTCTGGCGGGGCGGTGGGCGGCCGCAGGAAGATCACGTGCACCGCCGCTGCCAGGGTCAGGCCCAGAAGGGCTGCCAGGGCCAGGGCCAGAATCCAGAGGGAACGGCGGGGTGGCGGCCGGCGGGGCGAGCGGCGGCGGGGGGGCCGGCCGGCGGACCGCGGCGTCTCCTTGCCGGTCTTGGCAGGCATGGCCTGGTGGGGATCTCAGTGGCGGCGGGAGAGGACGTAGCCAGCCAGGCCAGCCAGGAGATCCCGTTCCGGGGCCGGGGGCAGCGTCCCCAGGTCGGCCAGGGCCGCCGCCACCAGGGTCGCCGCCTGCTGCCGGGCCTGCGCGAAGCCGCCCTCCCGGGCAATGAGGGCGGTCACCCAGGGCAGCGCCGCCCGCCGCGCCGCAGGGTCCGCGGCCAGGAGGTCGGCCAGCCGCTGCCGGTCGTCGGCCGGCGCCCGTTCCCGGGCCAGGATCAGGGGCAGGGTCTGCTTGCCCTCCAGGAAATCGGTGCCCGTGGCCTTGCCGGTCACGGCCTCCTCGCCGCCGTAATCAAGGCAGTCATCGATGATCTGGAAGGCCTGGCCCAGGCCTTGGCCATAGCGGCCCAGGGCGGCCACCGCCTCGGGCGCCGCCTTGGCCAACTGTCCGCCCACCTGGCAGGCCGCCGTGATGAGGGCCGCTGTCTTGGCCTGGATCACCGCCCGGTAGTCCGTCTCCCCCACCAGGGACTGACCGGCCAGGGCGAGCTGCAGAAACTCGCCCTCCACCATGGCCGCCGTGGCGCCACACACCGCCGCCAGGCAAGCCGGCCCGCCCAGGCTGCCGACCAGAAAGAGGCTGCGGGCGTGCAGGTAGTCGCCAGCCAGGATCGCCGGGGTGGCACCCCAGACGGCGCTGGCCACCGGCCGGCCCCGGCGCTTGGCCGCCCCGTCGATGATGTCGTCATGGAGCAGCGTAGCGACGTGCAGGTACTCGAAGGCCATGGCCGGCGCCAGCACCGGCTCCCGGGCCCCGGCCAGCCGGGCGGTCAGGACCACCAGCAGCGGCCGCACCCTCTTGCCGCCGGCAAAAAGGGCATACTCCAGCACCTGGCGCAAGAGCGGGCTGGACACGGTGGCCAGATCCTGTCGCATGGCCTGGTCAATGGCCGCAATCTCGCCCGCGCAACGGGCCACGAACTCATCCTTGGTCACGGGTCAGGTCCTCAAAGAAGCGCTCCACCGCTGCCAGATCCCGGGTAAGAGGCGACGGCGGCAGGCTGTCGAGAAAGATCCGGCCATAGGGCCGGGTGAAAAGACGAACATCCATGATCGCCAGCACCCCGGCATCGTGGGCCGAGCGCATCAGGCGGCCGACCCCCTGGCGCAGGGTCATGACCGCCCGGGGCAGCTGATACTCCCGGAACGGATTGCCGCCGGTGGTCCGGATGCGCTCGATCCGGGCGGTGACCACCGGGTCGCTGGGCACCTCGAAGGGCAGCTTGTCGATGATGAGGCAGCTCAGGGTTTCGCCCGGCACGTCGACCCCCTCCCAGAAGCTGGCCACCGCCAGGAGCACCGAGTCGACCTCGGCCTGGAAGGCGGCCAGGAGCGCGGCGCGGGGCCGGGAGCCCTGGACAAGCAGCGGATAGGGCAGGCAGCCGGCCAGGTGCCGGTGCACCGCGTGCATGCTGGCCATGCTGGTGAAGAGCACCAGGGCCCGCCCCCGGGAGGCATGGAGCAAGGCCTCGATGCGCGCGGCCAGCACCGGGGGAAAGCCCGGCGTACCCGGCTCCGGGAACCCGGCCTCCGGCACATAGAGCAGGGTGCGGCCGGCAAAATCGTAGGGCGAGGGGATGACCAGGCTGGCCAGATCCCGATCCAGGCCCAGCCGGTCCTGAAGATAGTCGAAACGGCCTTGCACCGTCAATGTTGCCGAGGTGAGGATCACCGCCCGCACCTGGGGATAGAGGTCGGCCGCCAGCTGCCGGCCCACCTCCAGAGGGGAGGCCGCCAGCTGCACCGAGCGCTCCCGCCGCTCGTACCACAGGACCTGGCCGGGGTCCGGCGCAAGACCGAAGAGGGCCAGCCGGTCCGCCAGATCCTGAGCCCGGCGCTGGAAGGCGGCCGCCAGGGGCGCTGCCGCGGCCTCCCCGGCCAGGGCGTCGGCCAGGCCCTGCAGGCGCCCGGCCAGGCGCGCCACCTGCTGCGGCCAGTCGGGCCGCGCTTGCCGGAGGGGCGCCAGCAGGAAACGGCCCCGCTCGGCGGGGAACAGGGCGGCAAAGAGAGCCGCCTCGCTGGCCAGGGCCCGGGCCAGCTGCAGGAGAGCCGGCGGCCCCGGCAGGCCCTCCCGGGTCACGGCCGTCTCCACGTCCCGGGCCAGCTCCAGGAGCTGCTGCTGGCCCAGGGTCTGGCCGTAGAACTGGGTGGCCACCGCCTCCAGATGCTGGGCCTCGTCGAAGATCACCGACTCGTAGCGGGGCAGGACCTCGGCGAAGCCGGTCCGGCGCAAGGCCAGATCCGAGAAGAAGAGGTGATGGTTGACCACGAGAAGCCGGGCAGCGGCAGCGGCCTTGCGCAAGGCCGCCACGAAGCAGGCGCTGCTCTCCGGACAATCGCTCCCCAGGCAGCGGTCGCTGCTGGCCGCCACCGCGTGCCACAAAGGGGCCTCGTCGGCCAGCCAGTCCAGCTCGGCCCGGTCGCCGGTCCGGGTCGCCGCCTGCCACCGGCCCAGGCGCTGTCTCTCCTCGGCGCCCGCCAGCCCCGGGGTCGGGGAGGCCAGCAGCTCCTGGCAGCGCCGGCGGCACAGATAGTTGTGCCGGCCCTTCACCAGCAGGGCGGAGAGGTCCGGGTCGAGATGCCGCCGCAGGAACGGGATCTCCTTGCCCAGGAGCTGCTCCTGGAGATTGATGGTGCCGGTGGAGACCACCACCCGCTGCCGGGACAGGACCGCCGGCACCAGATAGGCCAGGGTCTTGCCGATGCCGGTGCCCGCCTCCACGGCCAGCACCCCGCCGGCGGCCAGGGTTTCGGCCACGCGCCGGGCCATGGCCGCCTGGCCGGGCCGGTGCTCGAAGCCGGGCAGGTGCCGCGCCAGGGGGCCACCAGCCGCGAAGAGGGCCGCCATCTCCGCTGGCCAGGCGCCGCCATCCCCGGTCCGACTGTCCTGGTTTCCCCTTGACACGGCCAAAACCGGTTTGCTATCCGTTAACCGTGGGCAGCGGCGGAAACCCCGCCCAGCTGGCTGCCCAAACCGGATTGCCGGCTGAGGCCCCCGGGACGGGCGGCCTCTCGCGATCAAGCTTTTCTCGGGGACAATGAGGAGACAAGCCCATGGAAGCCATCAAGAAGATCCTTGTACCGGTGGATTTCTCGGAAAACAGCAAGACGGTCATCGATGGTGCTTTGCTGTTCGCCAAGACCTTCGATGCCGAGCTGAACATCGTCTTCGTGGTCCAGAGCTTCCAGGACTACTCCGGCTTCTTCGTGCCCCACATGCCCATCACCCAGTTCGAAGACGAGATGCGGCAGAGCGCCGACAAGAAGATGACGGACTTCCTGGCCGAGACCCTGCCGGCGGGTGTCCGCCACACGGCCAAGGTGCTCTTGGGGGACGTGGCCGAGGAGATCGTCGCTTACGGGAACGAGGTGGGAGTGGATCTCATCGTCATGGGCACCCATGGCTACAAGGGCCTGGAGAGGGTGCTTTTCGGCTCGGTGGCCGAGAAGGTGGTCAAGGGCGCCCGCCAGCCGGTCCTGACCATCCCCCCCGCCGCCTGAGCCTCCTGCCGTCCGAGCTGTCCTGTCGGGGGCGGCGCCTGGCGCCCGCCCCCTCACCCGCCGATCCAGCCTTCCCGACGCACCACGATCATGGGCGCCCCCGGTCCCGGGGACGGCCCCTCATCCTGGAGCGGCCCCTCGGCCAGGAGGGACGCCAGGGAGCTGCCGGCCAGGGAATAGACCGCCAGCTCCGCCCGCGGTCCCGTGCCGAAGGCCTCCTCCAGGGCGGTGACCCAGGCGTCCGCTTCCGGCAGCGGGCCGGCGCTGGCGCCGGTGAGAACGGCGGCCAGCGCCGCCCGGGCCGTGACGGTGGCGGCCTGGAAGCGCTGCCGCCGGCCGGCGTACTCCCCATCAGCCAGGGCGGCCAGGGCCGGCAGGGGCAAGGAGCCCAGGCCAGCCGGGGCGCGGCCCGTCCGGCTCTGGTACCGCTCCGCCAGCAGCTCGAAGGCCGCCGGGATGTCGGTGACCAGGAGCCGCGGCCGCTCGGGGATGGACGCCGCCTGGAGCCGGGCCCAGCTGCGGATGCGGGCGGCCAGCCCGGGTGGTGGCGGCGGTGGCACCATTGCCTCCCCCGCCGGCCAGGGCAGCCGCTCGCCGTCCGAGTCCTCTCCGGCCAGCAGGGTGCGCAGCCGCTCCTCCTGGGCCGCCACCTTGGCCAGGGCTGCGGCGGCGGCCGCCTCCTCCTCGTCTTGCAGCTCAGCCAGGGCGAGGAGCAGGCGGGCTGACCACAAAGGGTCCTGGCCGGCGGGCCCAGGGGCATCAGGATGGGCGATCCGGGAGCGCAGCTGCCAGCCGGCGTCCCCGTCCCCGTCTGCTCCCCCCCCGGCCCAGGCCTGCCGGAAGGCTCCGGCGTAGGCCTCCTTGTGGCTGGCCAGATCCCGGAGCATGGCCCGGAAGCGTGCTGCCGCCTCCGGCGAACAGGGGCAGGGCGCGAGGACCTCCAGATGGGACCGGCACCAGGCCGGCAGACCGGCGGACAGCCGCGCCTCGCAGGGCTGATAGACGGCGAGACCCGGCAGGTACAGGAGCGCCTCCCGCAGAAAGACCGGCAGGGGGGCGGTGCGGGGAAAAAGCAGGGCGAAGCCGGAGCTCACAGCGCAGGCCTCCCGCTCGCCCGGATGATGGCCAACCGCCGGCCCTTGCCGGACCGGCCTGTTTTCGGTATGGTCATGGTCTCCCGGCCGGACCGGGAGCCAACGCCTGATGCCGAGGTCCCATGACCGAGCCTTTGCTCCCCCCTCCCCAGCCGGCAGCCGGTAGCCGACCCTGGCTGGGCCTTGCCCTGGCCGCCGGCTATCTGCTGGCCAGCGTCCGGCTCTTCCCGGACGACCCGGTCCGCACCCTCCAGGAGAGCCTGGTGCAGCTCCTGCGCCTGGCCCCCTTTGTCGCCGGCCTGACCCTGTTCGCGGCCTCGCTCCTGCGCCGTCTGACCGGTGAGCCCCTGGGCTGGCGCCGCCTCGCCAGCCTCTACCTGGGCACCGGCCTCCTGGTCGAGATCCTCATCGGCCTGCACGACTACCTCTCCCGGCATCAGTGACAGCCGTCAGGGCTTGGCGGGAGACGGCACCGGCACCACCGGCGGCGGCGCCACTGGCGGGACCGCACCGGCGTGCACGGTGACCGGATACTTGGCCTTCAGCTTCTCCAGCAGGCTGTCCATGGCGTCCTTGTTCTTGTCCCCGGACAGCCGGGCCTCGATCTTGGGCCGGGCCTCCTCGAAGGACTCCTTCCCGCCGGGCCGCTGATCGGTCACCATGATCAGGTGGTAGCCGAACTTGGTCCGCACCGGCTCGCTCATTTTGCCCTTCGGGGTGGAGAAGGCTGCCTTCTCGAACTCCGGCACCATCCGGCCGCGGCCGAAGAAGCCCAGATCACCGCCTTTGGCCTTGCTGCCGGGATCGTCCGAGTATTTCTGGGCCAGGGCGGCGAAGGCCTCGCCCTTGGCCAGGGCCGCCTGGACCTCCTGCACCCGGGCCTTGGCGTTGGCGTCGTCTTCCGGCTTCGCCCCTTCGGGCACGGCCACCAGGATGTGCTGGGCCCGCACCTCCTCGCCCTTGGCGAACTCGGCCTGGTTCTGGTCATAGTAGGCCTTGAGCTCCGCCTCGGTCACCTGGCCCTGCTCGGCCATGGTGGTCGTGAACAGCTCCTCGGCCAGGGCCGCTTTGCGCATCTCCTCCAGCTTGGCCTTGAACTCCGGCCGATCCTGCAGGCCCCGGGCCTCGGCCTCCTTGGCCAGGAGCGTCATCTGCACCCAGCGGTTGACCATGTCCTCCTTCATGTTGGGGTTGCGGAGGAGCATGGCCTGGAGCTGGGGCGGCAGGCTCTGGATCTGGGCCTCCAGACCGGCGCTGGTCAGCCGGTCCTCCCCCACCTGGGCCAGAACCTCGGGCTCGGCGGCCGGGGGCGCCGCCAGGGTGGACATGGGGACCGCCAGAGCCACCAGGGTGGCCAGGGCAAGGATTCGGGTTCGCTTCATGACAGCCTCCTGTTCCCGCCGTCCCAAGCGGCGGCGAAGAGTTTTTCGGATCAGCGCACCACCGCCCGCTCCGGGTGCAGGCCGGACGGCACGGTGGTGTTGGGGAAAGCCACGCCGCCCCGGCCCATCAGGGCACCGGGGTTGGTGACGGTGTTGCAGCCGGTCATGACGTCATCCCCGAGAATGGCCCCCAGCTTGCGGAGCCCTGTATCCACCGGCCCGTTCGGGGTCCGGACCGTGACGTTGCCCTTCACGAAGCGCAGGTTGGCCAGCTTGGTCCCGGCCCCCAGATTGACCCGGTTGCCCAGGATGCTGTCTCCCAGGTAGGCAAAGTGGCCGGCCTTGGCGTCGTCGAGCATGATCACCTTCTTCATCTCGGTGACGTGACCGACCACGCAGCGGGCACCCGTGAGACAGTAGCCCCGCACATAGGCGCCCTGGCGCACCTCGGTGTGGTCGCCAAGAAGGACCGGTCCCCGCAGAAAGGCCCCCGACTCCACCAGAACCCCCCGGCCGAGGAAGATCCGCTCCCCTGTGAGCACGGCGCCGGCCATCAGCACCGACGCCCCGGCCAGCTGAGCGCCGTGCCGCTGGACCACGAGGCCACCTCTGGTGGTGTCGCCATACTCGATGCGGCAATCCGCCGCCGGCATCACCTCGCCGCCCAGCACCACCACCGGCGCCGGCAGAGGGACGCCGGCAGGCAGCCGGCGGCCAAGATCCGGGGCCGGCAGGCCGGTGAGGTAGTCCGCCAGGCGGTGCAAGGCCTCCCAGACGTGCTCGGTGCCGGCGAAAAGCTGGCCGTGGGCAAAAAGGCTGGTGTCGAAGAAGCGGTCAGGGGCGAGCATGAGAACTCCCCGGCAGGAGGGGATCGAGAGCGGCAGGCAGACCGGGCACCGGGACCCAACTATGGAGCAAAACCGGGATTTTCTCAAGCGGGAAATCTCGTGGCCGGCCGCCCTCGCCTTGACTTCCCGGTCTGGCATGGTTAGCTGTACACGATTTCCGACATTCCACGCGCCTGCGGCCCGTTGGCCGCGCTTTGCCACGGAGGACGGTCTTGGAGACCAACGACGAGCTGACCAGCGACATGGGCGAGCTTCCTGATCCGGAAGACGTCACCATTCCCACCGAGCTGCCGATGATGGCGGTGCGGGATGTGGTTGTCTACAACTACATGATCATTCCCCTGTTCGTGGGCCGGGCGAGCTCCATCGAGGCGGTGAATTCCGCCCTGACCAGAGAGAAGCTGCTGCTCCTGGTCACCCAGAAGGATGCCAGCCAGGACGAGCCGGGTGCCGACGACGTCTACAAGGTGGGCATGGTCTGCCTGGTGATGCGGACCCTGAAGCTGCCCGACGGCCGCCTGAAGATCCTGGTCCAGGCCCTGCACCGGGCGCGGATCGCGGAGTTCCTGCAGACCGAGCCGCACTTCCTGGTGCGGGTCGAGGTGATCGAAGAGGAGGAGCCCAAGGCGATCCCCCTGGAGGTCGAGGCCCTGATGCGCAACGTTCGGGAGCAGATCGAAAAGATGCTCTCCCTGAAAGGCGCCCTTTCCTCGGATCTCATGCTGGTCCTGAACAACATCGAGGAGCCGGGCAAGCTGGCGGACCTGGTGGTCTCCAACCTGCGCCTCAAGATTGCCGACGCCCAGGCCATTCTGGAGACCGAGGACCCGGTGGACCGCCTGCGGCGGGTGGCGGAGTTCCTGAACAAGGAGCTCGAGGTCTCCACCATGCAGGCCAAGATCCAGTCCGAGGCCAAGGAGGAGATCAACCGCTCCCAGCGGGAATACTTCCTGCGGGAGCAGCTGCAGGCCCTGAAGCGGGAGCTGGGGGATCTGGACGACCGCTCCCAGGAGATCGACGAGTACCGGGCCAAGATCGACCGCGCCCGCATGCCGGGCCAGGCCAAGGAGGAGGCCGGCAAGCAGCTCAAGCGTCTGGAGATGATGCATCCGGACTCCGCCGAGGCGGCCATCGTCCGCACCTACCTGGACTGGATGGTGGAGCTGCCCTGGCGCAAATCCTCCCGGGATCGGCTGGATCTCCAAGTGGCCCAGCAGGTGCTGGACGCGGACCACCACGGCCTGGAGAAGGTCAAGGAGCGGATCCTCGAGTACCTGGCGGTGCGCAAGCTCAACCGCGCCTCCAAGGGTCCCATCCTCTGCTTCGTAGGCCCGCCGGGGGTGGGCAAGACCTCCCTGGGCAGGTCCATCGCCCGGGCCATGGGCCGCAAGTTCCACCGCCTGTCCCTGGGCGGCATGCGGGACGAGGCCGAGATCCGGGGCCACCGCCGCACCTACATCGGCGCCATGCCCGGCCGCATCATCCAGGGCTTGAAGACGGTGGGCGCCAACAACCCGGTCTTCATGATGGACGAGATCGACAAGGTGGGCGCCGACTACCGGGGTGATCCTTCCGCCGCCCTCCTGGAGGTCCTGGACCCGGAGCAGAACGCCTCCTTTTCCGACCACTACCTGAACCTGCCCTTCGACCTCTCCCGGGTGATGTTCATCACCACGGCGAACATGACCGATACCATCCCGGCGCCCCTCATGGACCGGATGGAGGTGATCCGCATCGCGGGCTACACCCAGGAGGAGAAGCTGGCCATCGCCCGCCGCTACCTTTTGCCCCGGCAGCTCACCGAAAACGGGGTGCCGGCCAGGAAGCTGGCCCTGGACGACGAGGCCCTCACCTTCATCATCACCCACTACACCCGGGAGGCAGGCCTCCGGAACCTGGAGCGGGAGATCGGCACCGTCTGCCGCAAGGTGGCCCGCAAGCTGGCCGAGGGCGGCAAGGGCCCCTATGCCGTCACCGCCGCCGGCCTGGGCCGCTATCTCGGCCCTCCCAAGTTCCTGCCCGAGGCGGAAAAGGAGGCCATCGACCAGCCGGGGCTGGCCACTGGCCTGGCCTGGACCGAGGTGGGCGGCGAGATCCTCCTGGTGGAGGCGACCGTGCTCAAAGGGCGGGGCAATCTGACCCTGACCGGCCAGCTGGGTGACGTGATGAAGGAGTCCGCCCAGGCGGCGCTCACCTTCTGCCGCTCCCGGGCCGCGGATTTCGGCCTGGAGCCGGCGGCCTTTGACGAGCTGGACATCCACATCCACGTGCCGGCCGGCGCCATTCCCAAGGACGGCCCGTCGGCGGGCATCACCATCGCCTGCGCCCTCTATTCCGCCTTGGCCAAGAAGAAGATGCGGGCCGACATCGCCATGACCGGCGAGATCACCCTCCGGGGCCGGGTGCTGCCCATCGGCGGCCTCAAGGAAAAGGCCCTGGCCGCCCTCCGGGCCGGCATCCGCAAGGTCATCATTCCGGAGCCCAACAGCAAGGATCTCGAAGAAATCCCCAAGGACATCCGGGCGCGCATGCAGTTTTTGCCGGTGCGCAACATGGACGAGATCCTGCCCCTGGTGATCAAAGGCGCCGCGCCGGCCGGCCGCACCGGCCGGCGTCAGGCTCGCGCCCAGGAGAAGGCGGTGCCGGGCCCGTAAGGCCCCGCACCGCCGCCCCTTCTCTCCTGCCCGCACCACCATTCCTTGCTTCCTGCTCGGCTTTCCCCCTTGCATCCTGGCCGCCTTTTCTCCGATACTTGAAGAAGCTGCTGGCCTGGCTTTCGGCGGCAGACCTGCTGAAGCAGCCCTTCGTGTCCTCCGGTCCTCCTTCCTGTGGAGCCTTCTGCCATGGCGTTGCGCATGCCCGCCATCACCATCACCATCAAGCTCATCACCGCGTCGGTGGTCATGGCGGCCATCGCCCTCTTTCTCGGCTTCCAGGGGGTGCGGGGCATCGAGAAGGAGCAGGCGATCACCGCCCGCCTGTTCCAGGAGAGCGTTCTGCCCCTGGAGAAGACCCAGCACCTCACCCTGGTGCTGGCCCGGGTGCGGCTGGCCGAGTTCGCCCATATCCGGGAATCGGACCCGGAGGTCATGGCCGCCATCGAGGCGACGATCAAGGAGGAGGAAGAGGCCCTGGGCCGCCAGCTGGTGGAGCTGGACGCCGGGGCCAAAGGCGAGGTGGCCGCCACGCTGGAGCGGATCGCCACCGGCTGGGCCAGCTACCAGAAGATCCGGGACGAGGTCCTGAAGGCCAGCGTCGAGTTCTTCAAGGAGGACGCCCTGATGCAGGCCAGTGGCCCGGGGGCCGAGAGCTTCCGGACCCTGTTCGCCGAGGTCGATGCCCTGGGGACGAAGACCGTCGAGCAGGGCGCCGAGAGCCACCAGCGGGCGGAGGCCATCCAGACCGAGATCCGCCGCAGCCTGCTCCTGGCGGTCCTCGCTGGCACGGCCCTGGCGCTCCTCTTCGGCCTGGCCATTGCCCGGGACATCTCCCGCCCCTTGCGGCAGGCGATGGCCTTTGTCCAGGAGGTGGCCAGTGGCGACCTCACCCGGCGTCTGGAGCTGGCGCAGCGGGACGAGATCGGCACCCTCACCGGCGCCATGAACATGATGATCGACAAGGTGGCGGGCATGATCCGGGAGTCGGGACAGGCCGCCCGGCACATCGTCAACAGCACCAGCCGCCAGGCCGAATCCCTGGAGGAGACCTCCAGCTCGCTGGAGGATCTCACCACCCGGGTACGCCAGAACGCCGACAACTCCACCCAGGCCGATGCCCTGATGCGGGAGACCGCCGGGGTGGTGGAGACCGCCTATGCCTCCATGAAGACCCTCACCGAGTCCATGAAGGCCATCGCCGGGGCCAGCGATCAGACCGCCCGCATCGTCAAGACCATCGACGAGATCGCCTTCCAGACCAACCTCCTGGCCCTGAACGCCGCCGTGGAGGCAGCCCGGGCCGGCGAGGCCGGCGCCGGCTTCGCGGTGGTGGCGGACGAGGTGCGGAGCCTGGCCATGCGCGCCGCCGAAGCAGCCAAGAGCACGGCAGCGCTCATCGACGACACCCAGAAGAAGGTCAAGGAGGGCACCAGCCTGGTCAGCCGCACCCACACCGATTTCGCCCGGGTGGAGGAGACCGCCCGGCGGGTCGGCACCCTGATCAGCGAGGTGACCGCCGCCACCAGCGAGCAGGCCCGGGGCATTGAGCGCATCTTCACCGCCGTTGCCGAGATGGACCGTCTGGTTCAGGAAAGCGTCCTGGTCTCCGAGGAGCTGGCCACAGCCATGGCGCGCTTCCGGGTCGAGGGCGAGGAGGAGGTCGGGGTCCCGGCGGTGATCGAAGGGCATTGAAGAGCCCGGAAGCCGTGACCTGCACCGCCATGGCCGGGCCGGCAGGCGAGCCGGCCGGAGAACGAAAGCATCACAGGGAGGGGATACCGATGCAGCGCTGGAACCGTTTGGCAGTGATGGCCCTGTTCATGATCAATCTGCTGGTGTCTGCCAGCCTGGCCGCTGCCGGGGACGATCCGGAGTTCCCGTTGCGGGCCAAGTACCCGAGCCTTACCCCCATCGAGACCGAAGAGCTGGCCGCCAACTTCGATACGGCCGTCGTCGTCGACTCCCGCAACACCGAGGAATACGCCGTGGTCCACGTCCTCGGCGCCAAGAACATCCTGGTGGGCAAGATGCAGGAGGCGGATCTCCTGGCCCTGCGGCCCAAGACCGGGGATCCCCGGCTGCTGGTCTTCTACTGCAACGGCACCACCTGCGCCAAGAGCTACAAGGCGGCGGAGAAGGCCGCGGGCTGGGGCTTCGACAACGTGCGGGTCTACGACCCCGGCATCTTCTTCTGGGCCAAGGCCCAGCCGGAGCGGGCCGAGCTCTTCGGCAAGAAGCTCGACGCCGAAAGCGTCAAGACCGCCTTCATCCCCAAGGAGAAGTTCGAGGCCGCCCTCGTGCCGCCAGCAGACTTCCTGGCCAAGGTGGCGAGCGGCTCCTACACTGTGATCGACGTCCGGGACCCCAATGAGCAGAGCGAAATCCCCATGCGCCTACCCAAGACCAAGGTTTTGACCGTGGATACCCTGGTGGGCCTCTTGGAGAAGAAGAGCCCGGCGGTGCCCCGCTCCGGCCTCCTGATCTTCGACAACGTCGGCCACCAGGTGATGTGGGTCCAGTACTACCTGGAGAAGGAAGGGATCACCGACTACTTCTTCCTCAAGGGTGGCGTGCGCCAGCTCAAGGAAGAAGGCTACGACGCCACCGGCAAGAAGGGCTAGACCCTCTCCCGGCGCCCGCCTGTGCCGGCGGGCGCGTCTCCCTGCACCCCATGGCCCTCCTGCTGGCGGACCGGCGACCATGGCCAGACCGGCTCTGGCTCGCCGCTACCGGCCTGGCCATGGGGTGCATGCTCGTTTTCTGGGCCGAGCACCTCCTGGCCCGGACCCTCTTGCCCGGGCTCGATCTGTGCACCCTGGGGGCAGGCTGGAGCTGCCGGGAGGCGGCCAGCCACCCCTGGGCCCGGATCGGCCCCCTGCCGGCCGCGGCCTGGGCGGCGATCATCCACGCCAGCCTTTTCTCCCTGGGACCACGCTCCTGGGCCGACCGCAACAGCCACCGGTGGGCCGGCCTCCTGGTCGGGCTCCTGGTGGTGGCCAGCCTGGCCTTTCTGGTCGTCATGCTCCGGGATCTGTCCAGCCGCTGTCCCTTGTGCCTGACCGCCCACGGCTGCCATCTCGTCCTGCTGGCCATCCTTCTGGCCAACCCCCGGCCCCGGGGCCTGCTCCTGAGCCGGCCGGAGGCGGCAGGCCGGCCCTGGCGGCCGGCCCTGGCCCTCCTGGTCCTGGCCCTGGGCCTTGCCGCCTGGAGCAGCGACGTGGCCGGCCAGCGGCAGCTGACCGCAGCCCTGGCCAGCCCCCGCCTTCTCGCCCCGATCCTCCAAGGCGAAATCGACCGCCACTACCTCGCCGCGCCCTGGCAGCGCATCGCCGGCCCGGCCCAGGGCCAACAGGAGCTGACCATCGTCGGCTCCCTGGCCTGCCGCCACTGCCGCCAGCTCCTGGCCCAGGTCCCGGCCCTGCCTCTGCCGCTCCGCGACCGGATCGCCATCTTCTTCGTGCCCTTCCCCTTGGCCCCGGCGTGCAACCCGGCCGCCACCGGCGATCCCCAGCCGGAGCGCTGCCTCCTGGCCGAGAAGACCCGGGCTGCCCAGGAGGAGGGCCGCTTCTGGCCCTGGCTGGCCGAGGTCGACGAGGCCCCAGGCCGTATCCTGCGCCGGCTGGCCGCCCAGCCCCCCGCCGGCCGTCCCTGGTCCCCGGCGCTGACGGCCCAGATCGCCGCTGCCAACGAGGTGCCGGTGCCCGCCATCCCCCTCCTGCTCTGGAACGGCCAGAAGCTGCCCCCGGCCCTGGCCACCGTGCCCCTGGCCGATCTCCTGCCTGCCCTGTTGGCCGTGGAAGAGGACAAGCTGAAAGACGCCCCCCCTGTCGATCCCTGCGACCAGTGCTGAAGCGCGCTGGCGCTGCTCCGGATCTCCCGTGCCACCGCGACCACGGATTCCCGGTTGCCATCAGGACGGCGGCGACCTCAGGGTCTGCCTTGTGCCCAGTTGACAGTCAGCAGGTCTGGCACCCGGGCGAAATGGCCCACGTCATTGCTGACCAGAGCACAGGACTGGCTGCGGGCATGGGCGGCGATCATCATGTCCATGGCGCCGATGGGGGTGCCGTTTCGTTCCATCGCCGACCGGATGTCCCCGTAGTGGTCTGCTGCCGCTTCATCCCAGGGGAGCACCGCCAGCCGGGCGGAAAAGTCGTCGATCTCCCGGCGGATGACCTTTCCAGCAGGATGACGGGCCGCACCGTAGTACAGCTCCGCCAGCACCACCGTGGAGACCACCAGGGCGTCGGCACCCACCTGATCGAAATGCCATTTGACCTCGGGCGGTCGATTCTTGAGGACATAGCTGCAGATGTTGGTGTCCAGCATGTAGCGCATCAGAACAAGTCCCGGTCCGGAGGGGGCGGATCGTTGCGGTCAGCCAAGAAGTCCTGCGGCACTGCAGATGGCCGTTCAAAAAAATCGTCCCACCCGGAGGGCTTCGGCCGGAGGATGATCGCCTCCCCTTGCCGCTCCACGAACACCTCCCGGCACGCAAACCGGAACTCGGCCGGCAGGCGGACCGCCTGGCTGCGACCATTCTTGAAGATCTTCGCTGTCTGAGGCATAGCGCCCTCCTTGTGGATCTATACCGAGAATATAGACCGAGGTTGGTCGTCTTGCCAAGTGGCTTCGGCCGGGTGCGAACTCCTGAACGGGGCAAGGGGGGCCGGCCGCTACTAGGGGGCGGCCATGGAAGCAACAATCGAGACATGTCGCAAACCCCTGAACGGGGCAAGGGGGGCCGGCCCGTACCCATACCTGGAGGTACGAGGCGACCTGCTCCGCTATGTCGCAAACCCCTGAACGGGGCAAGGGGGGCCGGCCCCCATCGCCGTGAGTCGTCTCGTCCGACTAT
>JBFMBH010000062.1 GCA_040755095.1 Thermodesulfobacteriota bacterium | reverse complement strand
TGCGTCACGCCTGGGCCTGGTATGACCTGGGTCGGGTCCGGCGCTGGCTGAAGCGGCCGAGAAGCGAGGTGGTGGAGGCCTTGGCCCGGGCCAAGGAGCTGGCGCCCGGTGAGACGCGCTTCGAGCAGGAGCTGAAAGCGGCCCTGTCGCGATGACGGGGGCCGGAATGAGGTGGCCCTGCAGCAGCGAGGGGAGTCCCATGACAACACAAACGGAGAAGCCATGAGCAAGATCGGACGCAACACGCCCTGCCCGTGCGGCAGCGGCAAGAAATACAAAAAATGCTGCGAGAAGAAGGAGGGGACGGCGTCCCCCGGCGAATCGGTGCCCGGGCGGCTGCGCCATGAGCCGGGCAGCTACGGCGGGCCGGACCGCGGCTACATGCCGTCCATCCTCTGCTACAAGGAGGTCGGCGCCGGGGCCTCCTGGGAGGAGCACCTGTGCCTGGTGCAGCCGGACATCGTCCTGCCGGACGAGGAGGCGGCAGGCGCCACCGCCATCCAGCACCTGGACTGGGCCCGCCAGACCCAGGTGGCGGGCGGCGGCAGTCCGGAGCGGTTCGCCGCTGCCCTGAGCGAGGAGGGCTACAAGCGCCTGGCCGATTTCCGGGTCGCTGGCACCGCGAGCGCCGTGGGACACCGCCGGCGCCGGCCAGTCACCTGAGGGCATGACCAGCCGCCCACCGGAGGAGCTCGATCTCCTCACAGCCCCCCTGGCCGGCACCCATCTCATCGAGGCCAGTGCCGGCACCGGCAAGACCTACGCCATCACCGGGCTCTACCTGCGGCTGGTGATCGAGGCCGGCCTGGGACCGGAGGCGATCCTGGTGGTCACCTTCACCGAGGCCGCCACCAAGGAGCTCTCGGGACGGATCCGCCAGGTCCTGGCCACCTTCCTTGCGATCCTCGATGGCGCGCCGGCCAGCGAGCCTTTCCTGGCCGGCCTTCTGGCCCGCCTGCCCGGGGAGGAAGGCCGGCAGCAGGTCGCGGCCCGGCTGCGGCTGGCGCTCCGGCGGCTGGATCTGGCGGCGATCCACACCATCCACGGCTTCTGCCGCCGGGTCCTCCAGGAGCATGCCTTCGAGTCCGGCGCCCTCTTCGAGACCGAGCTGGCGGACCGTGACCAGGAGCTCTTGGCCGAGATCGTCGACGACTTCTGGCGCCGGGAATCCCCGGGCTGGGGACCGGCCCTGGCGGCGCATCTCCTTGGGCAGGGCCTGTCCGCCGACTCCCTGACCGCCGCCATGGCCGGCATTCTCCGGGCCCTGGCCAGCTCGGCCGGCGAGGGCCTGCGGCTGCCGGTACCCGGGCCGCCCCGGCGGCGGGAGGAGGAGATCACCGCCGAGCTCGCCCGGATCTGGGCCCGGGAGCGGCAGCCGATCCTGGACCTTCTGGCCAGCCCTGGGCTCAGCCAGGCCAAAAAGGACGGGCTCAGTGCCGATTTTCGGGCCCGCCTGGACCAGGCCATGGCGCAGTGGCTGGCTGCCGGCCCTGGCCATGCATCACCGCCGGTCGCCGAGCTGACCCGCCTGACCCCGGCGGCCCTGTCTGCCCTTGTCCTCAAGAAGGCCAAGACCGGGCCGCCGGCCCACCCCTTCTTCGACCGGGCGGCCGAGCTTGTCGGCGGCCTCCAGGCCAGCGTGCAAGAGCTGCACCGGGATCTGTTGTCCTGGTGCCGCGAGGAGCTGCCGGCCCGCAAACGCCAGCAGCGCCTCCTCTCCTTCCAGGACCTCATCAGCATCGTGGCGGCCAGCCTGGCCGATCCTGCCCAGGGACCGGCCCTGGCGGCCGCCATCCGCAGCCGCCTGCCGGTGGCCCTCATCGACGAGTTCCAGGATACCGACCCTCTCCAGAGCCGCATCTTCCAGACCCTGTTCGATCAGCCGGGCGCCAGCCTCTTTCTCATCGGCGACCCCAAGCAGGCCATCTACAGCTTCCGGGGCGCCGATGTTTTCGCCTACCTGCAGGCGGGACAGCAGGTGGGCGGCCGGCGCTTCTCCCTGGGTACCAACTACCGCTCCAGCCCAGCCGTGGTGGCGGCGGTGAACAGCCTCTTCCGGCAGCACCCGGTGCCCTTTCTGCTTCCGGGCATCGACTACGCCCCGGTGCGGCCAGGGCCCCGGGCCATGCCCCGGCTGGTGATCCCGAACGAGGAAGCGGCGCTGCTCTTCCGCACCTGGCCCACCACCGGCAACCGGGAGGCGACCCGGCGGCGGGTGGCGGCTGCTCTGGCCAGGGAGGTGGCAGCTCTCATCCGCCAGGGGGAGGAGGGCCTGGCCCGGTTCTGCGAGGACGGTGCGCCGGACCGGCCGCTGGCGGCCCGGGATCTGGCGATCCTGGTGCGCTCCCACGCCCAGGGCGACCTGGTCCGGCGGGAATTGGCCCGGCTGGGGGTGCGGGCGGTCTTCCACTCCCGCGCCAGCGTGCTGGCCACCAGCGAGGCCAGGGAGCTGGCACGCCTCCTGGCCGCCACCTTGCGGCCGGCGGACAGCCGGCTCCTGGGCGCCGCCCTGGCCACGGTGCTGCTGGGCTGGTCCGCAGCGGAGCTGGCCGCTCTGTTGGCGGACGAGGCCCGGCTGGAGAGGGAGATCGCCCGCTTTGCCGGCTGGCAGAGGCTTTGGCAGGAGCGGGGGGTGGGGGTGCTGGTCCATACCGTGCTGCGGGCCCCCGGCACCCTGGCCCGGCTGGCCGGGCTGGCCGGCGGCGAGCGTCTCATCGCCAACTTCCGGCATCTGGCGGAGCTGCTCGATGTCGAGGCCAGCAGGCGAGGCCTGGCGCCGGCCGAGATCCTGGCCTGGCTGCGCGGCCGCTGCCAGCAGGCGGGGGCGGCGCGGGATGAGGAGCTGCTGCGCCTGGAAAGCGACGAGAGCCTGGTGCACATCGTCACGGTCCACCGCGCCAAAGGGCTCGAGTACCCGGTGGTCTTCTGCCCGTTTCTCTGGGATACGGCGCAGGCCGGCAGCGGGCCAGGCGGGCCGGCGGTGTGCCATGACGCCCATGGCCGCATCGTGGTCGATCTCGGCTCACCGGACCTGGCGGCCCACCAGAGGCAGGCCCGGCGGGAGGCCTTTGCCGAGGAGCTGCGGCTCTGTTACGTGGCGGTCACCCGGGCCCGCCTGCGCCTGGTGCTCTACTGGGGGGATGCCAGGACGAAGAATGCCTCGGCCGCCGCAGCCTCGCCCCTGGGCTATCTGCTCTTGGGGCCGGAGGCGGACGGCCAGGCCAGCGATCCTTTGGCAGCCCTGGCGGCGCGCTTCCCGGCTGGCGATGATGCCGCCCTCCTGGCGCCGGTGGAGCGGCTGGCTGCAGCCAGCGCCGGCGCCATCGCGGTGCGGCCGTTGGCCCCGCCGGCCGCGGCCGAGGCGGCGCCGACCGATCGGCCGCCACCGGAGCTGGCCCCAGCCCGGCCCCTGGCGCCCTTGCCGCCGCCGGCCGGCGCCATCTGGAGCTTCACCGCCCTGGCCCACGGCGAGGCGGCCGGCGCCGAGCGGCCGGATCACGATCCCCTGCCGGCCGGCACCTCCGGCGACCAGCGGGCCGAGCCCGTCGAGAGAAGCCTTCTCACCTTTCCCCGTGGCTCCCGGGCCGGCAGCTGCCTGCACGCCATCCTGGAGGAGCTGGATTTTCCCGCTGCCGACCAGCCGGCCCTGGAGGCGGTGGTGGGCCGCCACCTGGCGCGGTTCGGCTTTGCTGCGGAATGGCGCGAGCCCCTGGCCAAGGCCCTCCTGGAGGTGCTGGCCACGCCCCTGGCCCGGGAGGAGCCGTCCTTTTGCCTGCGCCAGATTCCGGCCGCCGACCGGCAGGCCGAGCTGGAGTTCTATTACCCGGTGCCGGCGGCAAGCCACAGCGATTTGCGCCGAGCCTTCGGCGGGCCGGGCCCACCGGCCGGGTCCCCGCCCCGGGACCTTGCCTTCATGAAGGGCTACATCGACTTGGTCTTCCGCCGGCAGGGACGCTACTACCTCGCTGACTACAAGTCCAACCATCTGGGGGACGATCCGGCCAGCTACCGGCCGGAGCGCCTGGCCGAGGCCATGGCCGAGGCCGACTACCTTCTCCAGGCCCGGATCTATACCCTGGCCCTGCACCGGCACCTGGCGTTGCGCTTGGGGCCGATCTACGACTACGAGCGCCATTTCGGCGGTGTGTGCTATCTCTTTCTCCGGGGCATGCAGCCGCGGCTGGGACCCGGGGCCGGGGTCTTCTTCCTGCGGCCGGCCTGGTCCGAGATCGCGCTTTGGGAGTCGCGGCTGGCCCAGGGCCAGGAGGCCTGGCCATGAATCCGCCGGCCGCGGTCTGGCATGCCGCCTGGCAGCAAGGTCAGCTCTCTGACCTCGAGCTCCATTTCCTGGGGCTCTTGGACCGGCGGGCAGCCGGGCTGCCGGATACGGTGGCCGCCGCCGCGGTGCTGGTGGTGCGCGCCTGCCAGGAGGGGGACGTCTGTCTGCCCCTGGCGGACTGGGCGGGCCACCCCTTCCCCGGGACCGCCGGCAGCCGGCTGGCGCCGGCCCTGCCCGCAGTCTCGGCCTGGGCCGCCGAGCTTCTGGCCTCCGGGGTGGTGGGCCGCCCGGGGGAATACCAGCCCCTCATCCTCGATGCCGGCGGCCGGCTCTATCTCCAGCGCCTCTTCGCCTGCGAGGAGCGGGTGGCCGAAAGACTGGCGCAGCGGGCCGCCCTGGGGATGCCCCTGCCCCCGGAGACCCCGGCCTGGCTGGCGCGGCTCTTCGGCCCCCTGGGTCCAGCTCCGGACTGGCAGCGCCTGGCGGCGGCAAACGCCCTCTTTGGCGGCCTCACCGTCATTTCCGGCGGACCGGGCACCGGCAAGACCAGCACCGCGGTCCGCATCCTGGCCCTCCTGGCCCTGGCCCACCCCGGGCCGCCTCTGCGGGTCGGCCTGGCAGCGCCCACCGGCAAGGCGGCCGGCCGGCTGGGGGAATCGGTGGCCGCAGGCGCCGGCCGGCTGGATCTGCCAGCCCCGATCCGGGAGGCCCTGACCAGGCCGGCCGCCACCGTGCACCGGCTGCTGGGCATCGGGCCGGCGGCCGGCCGGCCCCGTTTCCACCGCGCCAACCCCCTGGCCCTGGATGTGCTGGTGGTGGACGAGGCCTCCATGGTGGACCTTGTGCTCATGGATCAGCTGCTGGCGGCCCTGCCGGACGACTGCCGGCTGATCCTCCTGGGGGATCGGGATCAGCTGGCCTCGGTGGCGTCGGGCAGTGTGCTGGGGGATCTGTGCCGGGGAAAGACGGCCGCTGCCTTGAGCCGCCAGCTGGCGGCGGCCATGGTGGCGGCCGGCGCCCTGGCGGTCGAACAGGCCGGTGTGGCCACCGGCCCAGCCCTGGCCGACCGCATCGTCTTTCTGAAGAGGAGCTTTCGCTTCGGCGCCGAGAGCGGGATCGGCGAGCTGGCCCGGGTGGTGCGGGCCGGCGATCAGGCGGGCTGGCAGGCCGCCTTCCAGCCCGGGCGCTTCCCCGAGCTGACCCGCTACCCGCTGGACGCCGCCGGGCCGCCGCCGGGCCTGGCGGCGCACGCGGCTCGTCTCTTCGCCCCGGTTCTAGCCGGCCACCACCCGGAGACGATGCTGGCCGCCTTGAGCCGCTTCCGGCTCCTGTGCGCCCACCGCCAAGGCCCTTACGGGGTGGCCGCCGCCAATGCCCTGATCGAGGAGGAGTTGGCCCGCCGGCACCTGATCCGGCGGCCGGGGAGCTGGTACCACGGCCGGCCGGTGATGATCCTGGCCAACGACTATCGCCTCGGGCTGCACAACGGCGACCTGGGTGTGGCTGCCCTGGACCGTGACGGCGAGCTGGCCGTTTTCTTCCCCCGGCCGGAAGGCGGGGTGCGCGCTCTGGCGCCGGCCCGCCTGCCCGCCCTGGAGACCGCCTTTGCCTCCACGGTGCACAAGGCCCAGGGCCTGGAGCTGGATGAGGTAGCGCTCCTCCTGCCGGAGCGACCGACCCCGGTGGTGACCCGGGAGCTCCTCTACACCGCGGTCACCCGGGCCCGCCGCTCCTTCGTCCTCTGGGCCGGTCCGGGGGTGGCCGAGCACGCCCTGGCCCACCCCACCGAGCGGCGCTCGGGGCTGGCCGAGCGGCTGTGGGGCCATCCGACCGGCGGGGGCTGAGCCTTCGCGCCGCCCGATCGTATGGATCGGTATCCGTTCAGCCCCCCTCCCGACCTCCCGCAGCTGGGGTCACCCATCCTCCAGGGCCGACTTCTCCCGCCTGGCGTCAACCAGCCATCCGCTCGCTGCGTCTTCCGGCAGGGTGCAGTAGAGGTCAGCCATGGCTTCCAGGGCGGTCATGCGGGAACGACCAGGAAAAACCCGGGCCACTTCGTGGTTGTTGCGGACAATGACCAGCTCTTCGTGCTTGAGCTCCACCCGGTCGAGCATGGCCCGAAAGTTGCGGGCAAACACTGTGGCTGTCACCGTGGGCATAGGCGGCTCCCCGACATCAGATAATCAGGTCTTCATCTGAGTATCGGAGCCCTTCCCTGTCAATCAAGGCGTGTCCCGCGGGCCCCAGACGGTCAAGAGACCGGTCGGGGAACGACGGCCTTACCGGCTGGCGCTCTCCACGACCACGTAGTCGTACCACGTCCAGCCCAGGCGGCCGTCCACCGCGGTGTCGGCCAGGATGGCGAAGACGAAGGTGCCGGCTGGCAGTGGAGTGGTGAGCACGGTGGCACTGGTCAGCGCCTGGAGGGGGACGGTCGCGGCGGGCGAGACGAAGGGCCGGCGGCCGCCCAGCACCGCCAGCCGCCATTCCACCCGGGTGCCGGCAAAGGAGCCGGGATCCACGGACAGGGTGAGGGACACCGGCTGGCCGGCCGCCACGCTCAGGGGGCCTGGGTTACCGTTGGCCCGCAGGTCCAGGCGTGGGGCGCTGGTCCCCTGGCGATCCAGGATGTAGGGATCGGCAGCGCCGTCCGGGGTGGCGGGGTCGTTGCAGCTCACCCGCCTGGTCTCCGCCGCCCAGTCCGAGTCGAAGACGACGAAGCGACCATCCCGGGAGATGCTGGCCCGGGGCTGCACCCAGTAGCCGCAGGAGCTGGAGCGGTGGTGCACCAGCCGCTCCACCGCACCGTCGGTGCCGACCAGAAACAGCTCCCGCTCCAGGGGCGTCCAGCCGTCATCCAGCCAGCCGCCGTTGGTGACCAGACAGCGGCCCGCCGGTCCCTTGCAGGAGATGTGGCCGTCATCGGACCAGTCCATGGCCAGGAGCGGCTGGGAGGGGCTGGCGGTCGCGGTTCCCGGCAAGGCCCGGACGGCAATGGCCGGCCGGTTGGGATCCAGGGTCGAGGATGTCTCGAAGGTCATGAAGAATTCGCTGACCCCGTCCGCATCGATGCCCAGGTCGCCGTGCTGGTGGCCGTCATAGGGCCGGCCGATGAAGGCGCCGCTTTCCAGATCCCAGGACTCCAGGCCGCTGCAGCGCGCCGTGCCATCCCGCTCCCACTGCACCATCAGATATCGGCCCAGGGGCGAGACCCCGATCCAGTCCGGCTCCAGGATGCCCCACTCCGGATCCGGGGCGCAGGGCCCGGCAAACAGCTCCGCCACCGGTACCTGGGCCGCCAGCCGCAGATTGGCCAAGTCAAAGGCAAAGATCACCGACTGGCCGTCATCGCGGGTGAGCATGCCGGCCAGCCAGCCGCCGTCCCGGGAGATCTCGTCGAAGGACTGGTTGACCCGGATGTGCTCATACTGGGCCGGGAAGGTGTAGACGGTCTCGGTGACCCGGGTGTCCACATCCGTGAACTGCAGGAGGACCACGGTATCGTCGTTGCGATCGTAGTGGACGATGGTGTGGGCCCGGGTCGGATGCCAGCGGGGATCGTTCCAGCTGCTGGTATCGAGACCCGCAACCGGGGCCAGGCTGGCCACCGAGCGGATGAGATACCCGTCGGTATTGCTGGTCAGCACATACTGGTTGTCGGCGGAAAAGGCCTGGAGCTGGGAGTAGGTGTGGACCTCGAAGGAGCGGCGCTGGCTGGCGTTGCTGATCCGGCGCAGGGTGCTGCCGAAGACCGGATCCACCACCGGCTGGCCCACCGCCGGCAGGGGCATGGGCTGCGGCGGCAGGACCAGGGTGGGATCGGTGACACCGGTGGCCAGGGCCGGCCGGGCGGCGAGGAGGGCCAGGCCCAGGCCAAGGGCAAAAACGAGGACCCACGCCCCGGTGTGACCTGGGTGAAGGAGGTGGCAACGGGCGGCTTCGACGCGGTTGATCATGGCGGGTCTCCTGGAGGGCTGCTGTGCATGAGGCGAAGGGAGGCGTGGCCCCCTCCGGCTGCGAGCCGTTCTTTCCCTCTGGTCAGGATAGGACCGCGGACGCCAGATGGTCAAGAGACCGGGTGGTCCCGGCGGTCACCTCCCGCCGGGGCCAGGATGATGCCGCCGGCCGCAGGGGCAGCCCCCCGTGGCTGCCCTGCCGTGCGTGGCGGTCAGTCCCGTACCGGTGCCAGGACGATGCCGCCCAAAGGCGGCACCGAGACCTTGACATGATACGGCGCCTGGCCGAACGGCTCGTCGAAGGGAACCTTCTCGTGGGGGTTGCAGACCGTGGCGCCGCCGAAGCATTCGTTGTCCGAGCAGAGGATCTCCCGGTAGTTGACCAGCTCCGGCACCCCGAGCCGGTAGTCGTGGTGGACCTCGGGGGTGAAGTTCAAGAGCACCACCAGATGGTCCTGCCGGTCTTTGGCGAAGCGGGCAAAGGAGACGACGGAGCGGTCCACGTCCAGAAAGTCCATCCAGGAAAAGCCGTGGTGGTCGAAGTCCAGCTCCCACAGGCAGGGGTGGGCCCGGTAGAGGGCATTGAGCTCCCGGACAAAGCTTTGCAGCCGGCGGTGGGGGCCGTCCTCCTCCAGGAGATGCCAATCCAGGCTCTTCTTGCAGTACCACTCGTCGACCTGCCCCATCTCGCCGCCCATAAAGAGGAGCTTCTTGCCCGGACTCGCCCACATGAAGAGGAAGAGCAGACGCAGATTGGCGAACTGCTGCCAGGTGTCACCGGGCATCTTGGACAGGAGCGAGCGCTTGCCGTGCACCACCTCGTCGTGGGACAGAACCAGGATGAAGTTCTCGGTGAAGGCATAGAGCAGAGGGAAGGTCAGGGCGTTGTGGTGATACTTGCGGTAGATGGGATCCTTGCTGAAGTAGGTGAGGGTATCGTTCATCCAGCCCAGGTTCCATTTGAAGCCAAAGCCCAGGCCCCCGACCTCGGTGGGCTTGGAGACCCCGAAGAAGCTGGTCGACTCCTCGGCGATCATAAGCGCGTGGGGGTGGCGCTGGTAGACCACGCTGTTCAGGTGGCGCAAGAACTCGATGGCCTCGATGTTCTCCTTGCCGCCGTAACAGTTGGGAACCCAGTCGCCCTCTTCGCGGGCATAGTCCAGGTAGAGCATGGAGGCCACGGCATCCACCCGCAGGCCATCCATATGGTAGCGCTCCAGCCAGAACAGCGCGCTGGCGATGAGAAAATTGGCCACCTCGTAGCGGCCGAAGTTGAAGATATGGGTGCCCCATTCCGGATGGAAGCCCTGGCGGGGATCCTGGTGCTCGTAGAGGGCCTGGCCGTTGAAGGTGGCGAGGCTGTGGCCGTCGGCCGGGAAGTGGGCCGGCACCCAGTCCATGATGACGCCGATGCCGTTCTGGTGGCAGACGTCCACCAGGTACATGAGCTCCTCCGGGGTGCCGTAGCGGCTGGTGGCCGAGAAGTACCCGGTCACCTGGTAGCCCCAGGACTCGTCCAGGGGGTGCTCCATGACCGGCATGAGCTGGATGTGGGTGAAGCCCAACCTCTTGACGTAGGGCACCAGCCGGTTGGCCATTTCCTCGTAGGTGAGGAAACGGTGGGGGTCACCGGGATCCCGTTTCCAGGAGCCCAGGTGCACCTCGTAGATGGCCATGGGGGCGGCGTACGGCAGGCTGGCCGCCTTTTCCCGCTGCCACTCCTGGTCGGACCATTCGTAGTCGTCCAGCTTCCAGACGATGGAGGCGCTCTTGGGCCTAAGCTCACCGAAGAACTGCACCGGATCCGCCTTCTCCAGGATGGCCATGCTCTGGGTGCGGATCTCGAACTTGTAGTGCTCCCCCTGGCCGACCCCGGGGATGAAAAGCTCCCAGATGCCCGAGTCGCCCAGGCAGCGCATCTGGTGCACCCGGCCGTCCCAGTAGTTGAAGTTGCCCACCACCGAAACCCGCCGCGCCCCGGGCACCCAGACCCGGAACAGGGTGCCGGTGATGTTGTCCACGGTGACCACGTGGGCCCCCAGCTTCTCGTGGAGCTGGTACTGGGTGCCCTGCTTGATGAGGTGGGCGTCGAACTCGCTCAGCTGGGGCAGGAAGCGGTAGGGATCCCGGCAGGTGCGCACCGTGCCGTCGTAGGTGGTGATCTCGAAGAGGTAGTCGAACACCTCATGGCAGTTGGGGATGATGATCTCGAACAGCCCCTCCTCCCGCATCTTGTAGAGGTACTTGCGCTCGCCGCCAGCCACCAGCTTCACCGCCACCGCCTGGGGCTGGAAGGTGCGGATGACCGCCGAAGGCGGCTGCTCCTCGATCCGATGGAAGCCGAGCACCGTGAAGGGATCGTGCTGATCGGCCTGGATGACCCGCTCCAGCTCCCGCATGACATCGATGGGCATGACCGGCCTCCTGCAGGTTATCGTGCGGGCCGGCGCCCACTACCCATGGCGCCGTCCAGGGGGATGAAAAACTCCCCCATTCTAGCACGCGGCCGGAACCCGGCTTCAAGACCTTTTTGCCCGGGCGTTCAACGGCATGGCGACGCCCGAGGCAACACAGGTTGGGCGCGACCGGACTCCGTGTTGACACGGTCGGTGCTTGCTGGTACGGGAACGTCAGGGGCAGTACGCGGTTTCTTCACCTTGAAGGACCTGAGGGGCGATCATGCAGGCATACCGGGTTGCAACCACGGTGGACAAGGGAAAGAGGATCCTCATCGAGCAGGTCCCCTTCGAGGAGGGGCGGCCTGTCGAGGTCATCGTTCTCGAACGGGAGCTTATGTTCCCTGAAGGCAAAGATCTCTATCCGCTGCGAGGCACCACGTACCGCTATGACTCACCTACCGAACCGGTGGCTGTCGATGACTGGGAGGCCTCGCCCTCGACCCGCATCCCCATGGGGAGCACGGCGGGACCATCGCCGCCGCTGGTCTCCCGGGCCAGCACCCTCTGGCGGCCGACAATTCCTGGAGATTCCTGACCCGCGACGCTCATGGCCTCACGGTGACGACGACCGTCGGCGGAGAGGGCCAAGTGCTGAGCGAGCCCGGGGGTATCGTCTGCGGCAGGGACTGCGGTGGAATCTTCAACATCGGCACCGAGGTGACGCTTACGGCAGCCGCCTTCCCGGGCTCGGCCTTCGACGGCTGGTCAGGGGCCGGCTGTTCCGGGCTCGATCCCTGCACCGTGCTCATGGACCGCGCCCAGGCACCCCCGTAAGATTCTGCACCCCGGTAGTAACGGTGGCCATGATGGTCACGCCTCCGGGCCGGGGCGCCTCCGTGGTGAGAGTGACGGTGCGGGAGTTGGCATCGTAGGCCACGGTTGCAGGAATGGGCGTTTCGTACGGGGATGAGGGCACGGTGGTCTGGCCATAACCGTTGTCTCCCCAGGCGACGACTGTGCCGTCTTCCCTCAAGGCAACCGTGTGGCCATAGCCAGCGGCGATGGCCTTGATCCCCACCCATTGGGAGAGCCTGACGCTGCCGGTGGTGAGGGGGGCCGGGTCCATGTCCTCGCTGAAGGTGGCGGTGACCACGGCGTCGAGCTCGACCACGGCCCCGGGCGCCGGCGAGCGGTCGAGCACCGCCGGAGCTGGCCAGGCGAGGCCGGTGAGTGCCAAGGGGACCAGGACTGCCAGGAGACCTGTGGCGATTGCCCTGCCCAGCCCCTTCCCAACCTGTGCTTGTGGCGTGATGGTCCTCTTCATCGATCGCTCCCTGTCTGGTTGTGATCACGGCTTCGAAGTGGTGCGGCGGCCTTCCAGGATGGCCTGACCATAGATCCTTGTACCGTGTCTGCCTGGACAATCGGTACTATTACCGGCAACGGATCGTGGGCGTCAAAGAATACGAATAGGGGGGAGAACCATCATTTCAGGATGGTGGCAGCCGGCAGGCCGCGGCCGGCGGGGCGTCGTTCTGGCGGCGGCCGAGGCATCGACCGTCCATCGCCGCGCCTTGACCCTCGGTTTTCGGCGATGGTAGAGTGGCCTTGCGTCGTCGGCGACCAAGTCCAGAAAACCCTCGGCCGGAGGCCGCCATCATGCAGTCCCTTCAGGGCCACTTCCTCATCGCCACCCCCCAGATGCCGGATCCCCGCTTCCAGAACCAGGTCATCTTCATGTGTGCCCACAACGAAGAAGGGGCCATGGGGCTGGTGGTGAACAACCCCATCACCGAGATCTCCCTGGCCGACGTCTTCCGCCAGGCGGAGATCCCGCTGCCGGCCGGCCGGCTGCCGCCGGTGCACCTGGGAGGGCCGGTGGAGATGCACTCGGCCTTCATCCTGTTCGAGGGGGGCTACATCGCCCGCAGCGCCCTGGCGGTCACCGAGACCGTGTACCTGTCCCGGGACCCGGCGATCCTCCTGGATCTGTCCCGGGGCCGGGGCCCCCGGACGTATCTCTTCGCCCTGGGCTATGCCGGCTGGGCCGCCGGCCAGCTGGAGCAGGAGCTGACCGAGAACGGCTGGCTGGCCCTGCCCGCCGACGTCGAGGTGCTGTTCCGGGTGCCCGACGACCAGAAATGGCGAGCCGCGGCCCGGCGCCACGGCATCGATATCTCCCTGTTCGGGGATACGGTGGGCAGCGCCTGAGGCCCGCCATGGCCGCCCCGTCCTACCGGCTCCTGGAGCACCCGGCCGATCTCGGCTTCGAGGTCCAGGCGCCCAGCCTGTCCGGGCTTTTTGCGGCCGCGGCCGCCGCCTTCCTGGACATCCTCTGGGATCCCGCCGGCATCGCGCCCCGGGAGCACCTGGCCATCGAGGTCTCCGGCGAGGACCTGCCGGAGCTTCTGGTCGCCTTCCTGGGGGAGATCCTCTTCCTTGCCGAGGCCCGGGGCTTCGGCTTCTGCCGCATCGCGGTGGGCGAGCTGGCCGGCGGCCGCCTGGCTGGCCAGGCCTGGGGCGAGCCCTGGGATCCCCAGCGCCACCAGAGCCGGACCGTGGTCAAGGCTGTCACCTACCACCAGATCTTCGTGGGCCAGGAAGGGGAAGCCTGGCGGGCGCGGGTGTTCCTGGACCTGTAGTCAGCCCAGGACGGCATGGACCGTCCGGACCAGAAGGGGAATCCCATGGCGACAACCGAGCTTTCCGGCCTGGTGCAGGTGGATCCGTTCCGGTGGCGTCTGCCCAAGGGCGGCCGCATGCTGGTGGATGGGCTTGTCTATCTGGATCGCCCGCTCATCGAGCTGGTGGGCAAGGACCTCTCCTTGTCCCAGGTGGCCAACGTGGCGGCCCTGCCCGGCATCGTCGGCCACAGTCTGGCCATGCCGGACGTGCACCAGGGGTACGGCTTTCCCATCGGCGGCGTTGCCGCCTTCCGCCCCGACACCGGCATCGTATCGCCGGGCGGGGTGGGCTACGACATCAACTGCGGGGTGCGCCTCCTGCGCTCCTCCTTGCGCCGGGAGGACCTGGCGGCCCATGCCGGCGCCCTCCTGGAGGCCCTCTTCGCCCGCATCCCCAGCGGCGTCGGCTCCCAGCACCAGGAGCTGCGGCTGGGCCCCAAGGCCCTGGACGAGGTCTTGCGCCATGGTGCGGCCTGGGCGGTGCGGAACGGTTTTGGCGTTCCGGCAGACCTGGCCCACATCGAGAACGGCGGCTGCCTGGACTGGGCCGATCCGGGTCAGGTCTCCCGCCGGGCTCTGGAGAGGGGCCATGGCCAGCTGGGCACCCTGGGCTCCGGCAACCACTTCGTGGAGGTGGGCTATGTGGACCGGATCTACGATCCGGAGGTGGCCGAGGCCTTTGGCCTCTTCCAGGACCAGATGACGGTCTTCATCCACACCGGCTCCCGGGGCCTGGGCCACCAGGTGTGCGACGACGCCATCCGCCAGCTGGCCGCGGCCAGCCGCCGCTACGGCATCGCGCTGCCGGACCGGGAGCTGTGCTGCGCCCCCATCGGCAGCCCGGAGGGACAGGCCTATCTTGCCGCCATGGCAGCGGCCGCCAACTTCGCCTTTGCCAACCGCCAGCTCATCACCCAGGCGGTGCGGGATACGGTCAGCCTGGTCTTCGGCCTCGGGGCCGGGCGACTGGGCCTGGACCTGGTCTACGACGTCTGCCACAACATCGCCAAAAAAGAGCTCCACGAGGTCGCCGGCAAGACGCTGGAGCTGATCGTGCACCGCAAGGGCGCCACCCGGGCCTTTCCCGCCGGCCATCCCGAGGTCCCTGAGGCCTACCGCCAAGTCGGCCAGCCGGTCCTGATCCCGGGCGATATGGGCCGGGCCTCCTATGTGCTGGTGGGCACGCCCCGGGCCATGAGCGAGACCTTTGGCAGCGCCTGCCACGGCGCTGGCCGGGTCCTGTCCCGCCATGCCGCCATCAAGGCGGCCCGGGGCCGCAACGTCGTCCAGGAGCTGGCGGCGGCCGGGGTCCTGGTCCGGGGCGCCAGCCGGGGCACGGTGGTGGAGGAGATGCCCGAGGCCTACAAGGATGTGCAGCAGGTGGTGCACGTGGTGCACGAGGCCGGCCTGGCCAGAAAAGTCGCCCGACTCAAGCCGGTCGTGGTGATCAAGGGCTGAGGGCGAGGAGGACGTGCAGGATGATCGGCACCCGTTTCCTGGAGGCCGGCGCGGCCGGGATTTCGCCCTGCCGGGTCTCCATCCTGCCGGCGCCGCTGGCAGCCACGGTCAGCTGGATGGCCGGTACCGACCAGGGGCCCGCCGCCATCCTCGCCGCCTCCGACACCCTGGAGCTCCTGGATGACGAGCTGCTCATCGAAACCTGGCGGCTGGGCATCGAGACCCTGCCGGCTTTGGAGCTGGCTGACCTGGCGGTAGCCGCGGCCTGGGAGCGCATCCGAACGGCGGTGGCCGGCGAGCTGGCCCGGGGCCGGTTTGTGGTCACCATCGGCGGCGAGCACGGGGTGACGGTGCCGGCGGTGACCGCCTACCGGGCCCGCTATCCGGATCTGACCGTGGTGCAGATCGACGCCCACCTGGACCTGCGGGACGCCTACGAGGGCGAGCCGTGCAGCCATGCCTCGGTCATGCGCCGGCTCCACGACCTCGGGCTGCCCTTCGTCCAGGTGGGGATCCGCTCCTTCTCCAGGGAGGAATGGCTGTTCTGCCGCGAAACGGGCATCACCTTTTTTTCGCCTGCCCGCCTGCGGCAGCCCGGTGGCCTGGCTGCCATCCTGGCCCGGGTCCGGGGGCCGGTCTATCTCACCATCGATGTCGACGGCCTCGATCCGGCCGTCATGCCCGCCACCGGCACCCCGGAGCCGGACGGCCTGTCCTGGGTCGAGGCCACCGGCTTCATCCGCGCCCTGGCCGGCGCCCATCCGATCGTTGGCCTCGACCTGGTGGAGCTGGCGCCGCTGCCAGGCCTGCACCACGCCGCCTTCACCGCCGCCAAGCTTCTCTACCGCTCCCTGGGCTACATCCTCGGCGCCGAGCTGCCGGCCCTGGACCGGGGATGATCCCAGGGCGACGCAGAGGGTTGCCATGCGCGGAGCGCACCCGAATGGGTGAAACGCCGGAAGTCGGCCACGATGGCCTCCCATAAGTCCTATAGGTCCTGTAGGTCCCATGGGGCCATTGGGGCCATGGGAGCCATGGGATTTGTGGGTTGCCATGCACGGGGCGCACCCGAAAACACGCCGGGAGGTCCGCTCTGGTGGCCAATGTTTCTCAACGAGGGCCGGCCCAGGTTGGCAGGGACCCGCTCCTGGGGTAAAATGGCCGTTTTTCCATTCCGTTTGGAGGAACGGTTGGCCATGAGCACGGAGAAGGATCTCTTCAACTGCCGCCAGTGCGGCCACTGCTGCCACGGCGCCACCACGGTCTCCCTGGACGACGCAGATCTGGCGCGGCTGTTGCGGCACCTGCGCCTGGAGCGCCGGGCTGCCGAGGCCCGCTATCTGCGGGTGACCGGCGGCGTGGTCCAGATGCAGACCAGGAACGGCGCCTGCATCTTCTACAACCAGGGCTGCACGATCCATCCCGCCAAGCCGTGGCGCTGCCGCCAGTGGCCGCTCCACCCCAGCATCCTGGCCGACGAGGCCAACCTGTCGGCCATCCGCGCCTCGTGTCCGGGGCTCAACCAGGATCTCGACTACCAGGAGCTGTGCCAGCGGCTGGCCACGGCGCTGGCCGGGGAGACCCCGACCTGAAGCGGCCGGCACGGGGGAGGGAATGCGGATCGAGCTGCTGTTTCTGGGCCGGACCCGGGAAGGCTTCTACGCCGAGGGGATTGCCGAATACAGCCGCCGGCTGGCCAGGTACGTCCCGGTGGAGATCCGAACCGTCAAGGAGCGGCGGCTGGCCGGTCACGGTGCCGAGGAGCGGCGGCGGCAGGAGGAGGGCCGGCAGCTGCTGGCTGCCGTTTCCCGGCCGACCTTTCTGGTGGTGCTGGATGGCCGGGGCGCGGCCATGGGCTCCGAGGAGCTGGCGCGCCGCCTCGGGGAGTGGACAGAGGCCGGTGGCGGCCGGTTGTCCTTTGTGCTGGGCGGGCCTTCGGGGCTGGCCGATGCCGTGCTGGCTGCAGCCGGCCAGGTTCTGTCCCTGTCGGCCATGACCCTGCCCCACGAGCTGGCCCGGCTGGTCCTGGTGGAGCAGCTCTACCGGGCCCTGACCATCCGGGCCGGCCACCTGTACCACCGGTGATGGCTCCACGAAAAGCCACCACCCGCCGCCGGCCTTCAGACCGCTTCCACGGCCTTGATCTCAGGCACCTCGGTGCGGAGGAACTTTTCGATCCCGTGCTTCAAGGTCATCCGGGACATGGGGCAGCCCTTGCAGGCGCCGGTGAGCTGCACCTTGACCACGCCGCTCTCGTCCACGTCCACCAGCACCACGTCGCCGCCATCCCGCTGCAATGTCGGCCGCACCTTGTCCAGGGCCGCCTGTACCTTGTCGCGCACGGTTTCTCTCCTTCGGGGTTGGGGTTTGCCACCCCCTATACCACAGCCCCGGTCGCCTGGCAACCTCCCGGGGCCTGCCCTGCCGGTGGGGCCAGCCCTGCTTTTTTCTTGTTTTTTTTCGGCTGGCCGGGTAGTTGTACCTCGCGCCGCGTCATGGAATGATGGCTTCCACCGGCCTCCTGTCTGGCCATCCACCAACCTCTCTCTCATCCTGTCCAAGGGGACGCCCATGAAGGAGCGCAGGGGCAGCAACAACGCCAAGAACAGCCGGGAGACCGGTCGCCACTCCAGCGGTCCCCGGGAGACCGTGCCGGTGATCATGGCCCGGGAGATGGTGCTTTTTCCCCACATGGTCATGCCCATGGACGTGCCCCGGGGCGAGGTCTCCGAGCTGGTGGAGCACGTCACCTCCCAGGACCGCATGGTGGTCCTGGTGACACCGGCTCCGGGCGGCGAGAGCGGCGCCTTCCACCCAGTGGGCACCCTGGGCCTGATCCTGCGCCGGGTGGAGACCCAGGAGGGCAGCGTGCGCATCCTCCTGCAGGGGGTGCAGCGGGTGCAGGTCCTGGAGATCCTGCCCCCCGACCCATACCCCCAAGCCGTGGTGGTGCGCTTCCAGGACGAGGCCCCGGAGGCGGAGATCGAGATCGAGGCCCTGGTCAAAAACGTCCGGGCGGTGTTTGCCCAGCTCCTGGCCCTCTCCCCGCAGCTGCCCCGGGACCTCGGCGCCATGGCCGCCAACCTGGAGCAGCCCGGCATGCTGGCGGACATGATCGCCTCCCACCTGGAGATCGCCCCCGAGCGCAAGCAGGCGATCCTGGAGGCGGTGCAGGTCAAGGATCGGCTGCGCCAGATCCTCGATACCATCAGCCACGAGGTGGAGGTGCTGGAGCTGGGGGATCGGATCCAAAGCCAGGTCAAGGGCCGGATGGACAAGTCCCAGCGGGACTACTACCTCCGGGAGCAGATCAAGGCCATCCGCCAGGAGCTGGGGGAAACCGACGACGACCGGGCCTTCCTCACCGAGCTGGGCCGGAAGATCGAGGCCAAGAATCTGCCGGCTGAGGCCCTGGAAGAGGCCAAGCGGGAGCACGACCGCCTGAAGCGCATGTCCCCGTCCTCGGCGGAGTTCATGGTCGCCCACACCTATGTGGAATGGCTTTTGGATCTGCCCTGGCACGAGTCCACCGAGGACAACCTCGATCTCGCCACCGCCCAGCAGATCCTGGAAGAGGACCACTGCGGCCTGGAGATGGTCAAGAAGCGGATCCTGGAATTCCTGGCCGTGCGCAAGCTCAAAGGGGATCAGAAAGGGCCGATCCTCTGCTTCATCGGCCCGCCAGGCACCGGCAAGACCTCCATGGGCCGGTCCATCGCCCGGGCCCTGGGCCGGCACTTCTACCGCTTCTCCCTGGGTGGCATGCGGGACGAGGCCGAGATCCGGGGCCACCGCCGCACCTATGTCGGCGCCATGCCCGGCCGCATCATCCAGGCCTTGAAAAGGGTGCGCTCCAACAACCCGGTGCTGATGCTGGACGAGATCGACAAGCTGGGCCAGGACTTCCGGGGCGATCCCTCCAGCGCCCTCCTGGAGGTCCTGGATCCGGAGCAGAACGACTCCTTCGTGGACCACTATCTGAACGTCAAGTTCGATCTGTCCCGGGTGCTGTTCATCACCACCGCCAACCAGCGGGACACCATCCCGGCGCCTCTTTATGACCGGATGGAGGTGATCGAGCTGCCCGGCTACACCGAGGAGGAGAAGGTAGCCATCGCCGAGGCCCATCTCATCCCCCGGCAGATCCGGGAAAACGGCCTCACCCGGGAGACCATCCGCTTCCAGCGCCGGGGCATCGCCCGGATGATCGCCAACTACACCCGGGAATCGGGCCTCCGGAACCTGGAGCGGCGGATCGCCGCGGTCTGCCGGCAGGTGGCCTACGAGGTGGCGGCGGGCAAGAGCGAGCGGGTGACGGTGAGCCCGGACAACGTGGTCAAGTACCTGGGTCCGCCCAAGATCTTCCCGGAGGCCAAGCAGCGGACCATTGTGCCGGGGGTGGCCACCGGCCTGGCCTGGACCCCCACCGGCGGCGAGATCCTCTTCGTGGAGGCCTCCCAGATGCCCGGTCACTCGAAGCTCCTGCTCACCGGCAAGCTGGGGGAGGTGATGCGGGAATCGGCCCAGACCGCGTTGAGCTTTTTGCGCAGCCGCACCCGCAAGATGCACCTTGAGGATGAGTTCTTCGAAAGGCACGACCTCCATATCCACGTGCCCGCCGGTGCCATTCCCAAGGACGGTCCCTCTGCCGGCCTCACCATCCTGGTAGCCCTGACCTCGCTTCTGGTGGGCCGGCCGGTGCGGGGGGATGTGGCCATGACCGGCGAGGTGACCTTGCGGGGCATGATCCTGCCGGTGGGCGGCATCAAGGAGAAGGTCCTGGCTGCCAAGAGGGCCGGCATCCGGAACATCATCCTGCCCAAGCAGAACAACTACGATCTCATGCTCCTGTCGGAGACCATCCGCGAAGGCCTCGAATTCCATCTGGTCAGTCGGGCCGACCAGGCCATCGGCATGTGCCTGGCCGAGGACAAGCCCGCCGAGGCCGGCCGGCCGCCGGCCAAGGCCCGGATCGAATTCTGAATGCGCTACCAGGAGGCCTGGGACTACCTCAACGGCCTGCAGCTCTTCAAGATCAAGCTCGGCCTCGCGGCCATGGAGGACCTCCTGGCCCGCCTGGGCAGCCCGCACCGGGTCTTGCCCTGCCTGCACGTGGCGGGCACCAACGGCAAGGGCTCGGTGTCGGCCATGGCGGCGGCCATCCTGGCGGCCGCCGGCCTGAAAGTCGGCCTTTACACCTCGCCCCATCTGTCATCGGTGCGGGAGCGGTTCCAGGTGAACGGCCAGCCCATCTCCCGGGACGCCTTCGCCCACCACGCCAGCCGCATCCGCACCGTTCTGGATGACAGCCAGGTGACCTATTTCGAGCTGGCCACTGCCCTGGCCCTGGACTGGTTTCGCGCCCAGGCCGTGGATCTGGCTGTGATGGAGGTGGGCCTGGGCGGCCGCTTGGACGCCACCAACGTGGTCGAGCCCCTGGTATCGGTCATCACCAACATCGCCCTCGATCACCAGGCTTACCTGGGGGAAAACCTGGCTGCCATTGCCGCCGAGAAGGCGGGGATCGTGAAGCCGGGCGTGCCGGTGGTGAGCGCCGTGACCGGGCCGGAGGCCCTGCCGGTGGTGCGCAAGACCTGCCAGGCACAAGGGGCGCCCCTGTGCCTCCTGGACGAGGCGTTCCGGGTGGACGCGGAAGGCGCGGGCCGATTGGCCTACCACGGCCTGGCGCACACCTGGACCGGTCTCGCCTGCGGCCTGGCCGGCCGCCATCAGCACGGCAACGCCGCTCTGGCCCTGGCCGCCGTCGAGCTGCTGGACCAGGCCGGCTGGCCGGTCGCCGAAGAAGCAGTGCGCCGGGGCCTGGCTACCGTGGCGTGGCCCGGCCGCCTGGAGTATCGGGAGCTGCCGGCTGCCAATGGCCAGGTCCGGCGCTATCTTCTGGACGGCGCCCACAACCCGGCCGGGGTGGCCACCCTGCGGCAGGCCCTGGCCGGCGATTTCCCGTACCGGCGGCTGATCCTGGTCTGGGCCAGCATGGCGGACAAGGACTTCGCCGCCGGCCTCGCCCTGGTGGCCCCCCTGGCCGATCGGATCATCCTGGCCCAGATCCCTTACCCCCGGGCCGCCACCCCTCAGGAGCTGGCAGCCAGTCTTCCGGTCCCCTGCCAGGAAAAGGCCCAGGGCTGCGCTTCCGTGGCCGCGGCCCTTGCCTTGGCGGCCACGCTGGCCGGGCCGGAGGATCTCATCGTGGTGGCCGGCTCCCTCTATCTCGTCGGCGAGACCCGGGCCCTGCTCCTGGGCGCCGAGCGGGACTGATTGCCATGGATTTCGACGGCATCGACGAGGCCCAGATCCGCCGCGAGCGGCAGAAGGCCCGGGAGCTGCGCCGCAGCCGCTGGTGGCAGCACCGGATCGCTGCCGGCGTCTGCTTTTACTGCGGCAAGGCCACGCCCCCCGCCGAGCTGTCCATGGATCACGTGGTGCCCCTGGTGCGGGGCGGCCGCAGCACCAAAGGCAACCTGGTGCCCGCCTGCAAGTCCTGCAACACCGACAAGAAGACCAGCCTGCTCCAGGAATGGCCTGACTTCATGGCCGAGGACGGGGATAGCCCCGGCTGATCCGCAGCACCCATGCCGTTTTTTCGACAAATTCCGCAATGCCGTTGCGGAATTTGCGGGCATGCGGTACAAGAGCGGCATGACCTACTTCGAGCGGCTACTCGATCTCCAACAGGAAGCGGCCAAGCGATCAATCTTCCTGCTCGGCCCCCGGCAGACCGGGAAGACCTCGCTGGTCCGGCGGCTCTTTCCCGAGGCCCGGCGCTACGATCTGTTGCGCTCCGAGGTATTCCTCAAGCTCACCCAGCGGCCCCAGCTGATCCGGGAGGAATTGACCGGCCAGCACGTCTCACCGGACCAGGGGCCAATCATTATCGACGAGATCCAGAAGCTGCCAATCCTCCTCGACGAGGCGCACTACCTCATGGAGGAGCATGGCTTCCGATTTGTGCTCACCGGCAGCAGCGCCCGGAAGCTCAAGCGCGGGGCCGCCAATCTTCTCGGCGGCCGGGCTCGGACCCGTTACCTCTATCCCCTGGTCTCGGCGGAGATCCCGGACTTCGACCTGGGGCGCGCCATTCGCTGGGGCAGCCTGCCGCCCGTCTACCTCTCCGATGAGCCCGAAGAGGACCTGCTGGCCTATTGCGGCAGCTACCTGCAGGAAGAGATCCGGGCGGAAGGCCTGGTGCGGCACATCGAAAGCTTTTCCCGCTTTCTGCAGACCGCGGCCCTGGTCAATGGCGAGTTGCTCAACTTCGAATCCCTGGCCAGCGATTGCGGGATCCCGGCCCGGACCCTGCGAGAGTATTTCTTCATCCTGGACGAGACCCTGGTGGGCTCCCTGTTGCCGCCCTACCGGCGTGCTCTGCACCGTAAGCCGGTCAGCACCGCCAAGTTCTACTTCTTCGACGTCGGTGTCGCCAACGTCCTTGCCGGCCGCCGCAGCCTTGCCCCGCGAACAGAGCTGTTCGGCAAGGCCCTGGAGCATCTCGTCTTCACTGAGCTGCGCAGCTATCTCGCCTACACGCGGGATCAAAGGCCTCTGACCTTCTGGCGGGACCGCGCCGGCCATGAAATCGATTTCATCGTCGGCGACGATGTCGCCATCGAGGTCAAAGCTGCGGAGCTGGTCACCGACAAGCATCTCAAGGCCTTGCGCCTGGATGCGATGAAGAAGGCCTTCCGGCGCCGCATCGTGGTTTCCCTCGACATGGCGCCAAGGGCCATCGACCAGGTGGAAATCCTGCCCTGCGCCGATTTTCTGCGCCGCCTCTGGGCGGGCGACTTCGCCTGAACAGACGCTTGCAGCGGGCTCGCTGGGAACATGGATTGATAACTGGTGAAGCAGGGGATGGAGGGCATCGCTCGCCGCTGAACCCGAGCGTTAGGTGTAAAGACTTTGTTGATGAGCGATAGCAAGTCACGAGTTGGCCAGAAGGTGAGCCCCTGCACTCGAGCCGTTCCCGACCACCTCGCGTGGCTCGTCGACACCCAACCAATCATCAAAACGGACGAAGGTCGACCGGTCCGGGTCATGGAACTCCGACATCAGGACGACGACGGAGTTCTTTCCGCTTGGGCAAGGCACTTCCGCAATCAGTACTGCGACGACAACCAGATCGATGCTCTCCGCAAGGGCACGAACTTTTCG
>JBFMBH010000061.1 GCA_040755095.1 Thermodesulfobacteriota bacterium | reverse complement strand
GGCGAAGGAGCCGGAGGAGGAGGAGATCGAGATCGAGGTGCCCGAAGCGCCGGAGGAAGGCGAGGGTGAGGGCGAGGAAGCCTCCCCCCGGACTGGCGTCCGGCGCAAGCTCTTCATCAACGCCGAGGACCCGGAGGAGATCCGGATCGCGCTGGTGGAAGCCGGCCGGCTGGAGGGCTTCCAGGTCAAGACCATCAGCCGCAGCCAAACCAAGGGCAACATCTACAAGGGGCGGATCGTCTCCATCGAGCCTGGCCTGCAGGCCGCCTTCGTGGATATCGGCCTGCCCAAGAATGGCTTTTTGTCCTTTGCCGAGATCCATCCCGAATACTACGCCGGCGAGGTGGAGCCGGACACGCACTGGCGCGATCTGAAGATCCAGGATGTGGTGCGCAAGGGCCAGGAGGTCCTGGTGCAGGTGGTCAAGGAAGCCACCGAGACCAAGGGCGCCAATCTCACCACCTACTTGTCGCTGCCAGGCCGCTTCCTGGTGCTGATGCCGGGGAGCGACTCGGCCGGCATCTCCCGCAAGATCGAGGGGGAGGCCCAACGCCAGGGTCTCCGCCAGCTCATGGAGGGCCTGGAGCTGCCGGAGGGCATCGGCTATATCCTGCGCACCGCCAGCGAGGGCATCACCAAGACCGCCCTGGCCAAGGACCTGCGCTTCCTGCTCCGCCTCTGGGACGAGGTCAAGAAACGGGGCCAGGAGATGGCGCCGCCCACCGTGGTCTTCGAAGACCAGGACATCATCAACCGCTTCCTGCGCGACTCGTTCACCGCCGACATCGAGGAGATCGTCGTCGACAGCCGGGAGGTGCACGACCAGGTGCAGCGCTTCCTGGCCATCATCGGGCACCGCACCGGCACGCGGGTGCGCCTGCACAAGAGCGGCCGGCCGTTGTTCCACCACTACGAGCTGGAGACCCAGATCGAGCAGATCTATCAGCCCCGGGTGCCCCTGCCCTCCGGCGGCTCCATTGTCATCGATCCCACCGAGGCCCTGGTGGCTATCGACGTCAACTCCGGCCGCACCTCCAAGGACAAGGACTTCGAGGAGACCATCTTCCTGGCCAACATGGAGGCGGCCCGGGAGGCGGCCCGGCAGCTGCGGCTCCGCGACCTCGGCGGGCTCATCGTCATCGACTTCATTGACCTGGGGGAGGCCCGTCACATCCGTGAGCTGGAAAAGGAGGTCAAGTCCTGTCTCAAGGCCGACCGGGCCAAGACCTCGGTGTCCAAGATCTCCCGCTTTGGCCTCATGCAGATCTCCCGCCAGAAGCTGGGGGCGCCGGTGCAGAGCAGCAGCTACCGTTCCTGCCCGCACTGCCACGGCCGGGGGGTGATCCGCTCCGCCGAGAGCCAGGCCCTGATCTGCCTGCGCCAGATCCAGACCGCCATCGCCCAGAAGAAGCCCCACCGCATCCTCTGCCGGCTGCCCCTGGAGGTGGCCAACTACCTGACCAACCGGAAGCGGGCGGAGATCGTGGAGCTTGAGACCAGCCACCGGGTGGAGATCGTCATCCAGGCCGACCCCACCCTGTCTCCCTCCGAAACCAGCATCGAGCTCCAGAAGGGCTGAGATGTCCAAGAAGGTCTATCTCGTCGCCCTGGGCTGCCCCAAGAACCTCGTCGATGCGGAGGTGATGCTGGGCGGCCTGGAGGAGCAGGGCTACCAGGTGGTCACCGCCCCGGACGAGGCGGACCTTCTGGTGGTCAACTCCTGCGCGTTCATCCAGCCGGCGGTGGAGGAGTCCATCGATGCCATCCTGGAGATGGCGGCGGTCAAGAAGAAGGAGCCGGGCCGGCGGCTGGTGGTCACCGGCTGTCTGCCCCAGCGCTACGGCCGGGACTTGGCCGCCGAGCTGCCGGAGGTGGATCTTTTCGTGGGGCCGGACCGGACCGCCGAGCTGCCCCGCCTGCTGGCCCCTGCCGCGGCCGAGCACGGATGCCTGATCCTGGGCGACGGCACCTCTCTCATGGACAGCGCCAGCCCCCGGCGCCTGACCACCCCGCGCCACCGGGCCTATCTCAAAGTCACCGAGGGCTGCTCCAACCGCTGCAGCTACTGCCTGATCCCGAGCATCCGCGGCCGGCTGCGCAGCCGGCCTCTGGCGGACTGTGTTGCCGAGGCCCAGCGGTTGGGGGCGGCGGGCGTCCAGGAGCTGACCCTCATCGCCCAGGATCTGACCGCCTATGGCCTGGATCTGGGCCAAGGCAGCGATCTGGTCGCCCTCCTCGCCGCCCTGGTTCAGGAGACGACCATCCCCTGGCTGCGGCTCCTCTATCTCCATCCGGCCCGGGTGGACCGCCGTCTCCTGGAGCTGATCGCCGCCGAGCCCCGGATCCTGCCCTATCTGGACATCCCCCTGCAGCATGCCAGCGACCGGATCCTCAAGGCCATGAACCGGGGCTACGGCCGGGAGCGCATCGACCGCCTTTTCGGCCTCATCGCCGAGATCCTGCCGGAGGCGGCCATCCGCACCACCTTCATGGTGGGCTTCCCGGGCGAGGATGCCGCCGCCTTTGCCGAGCTGACCGATTTCGTGACCAGCGGCCGCCTGGCCCATCTGGGGGTGTTTCCGTACCACAACGAGGCGGGCTGTGCCGCAGCCGGCATGAAGCCCCGGGTGTCCGCCCGGGTCAAGGCCAGCCGCCGAGCCAGACTCATGGCCATCCAGCAGCCGATCGCCCAGGCCTTCCACCAGGCCCAGGTGGGACGCACCCTGAGCGTGCTGGTGGAGGGGACCAGCCGGGAGACCGAGCTGCTGCTGGAGGGACGGGCCTGGCTGCAGGCCCCGGATATTGACGGCTGCGTGTACATCAATGCCGGCATCGCGACGCCGGGCAGCTTCACCCCGGTCCGGATCACCGAGGCCCTTGCTTACGATCTGGTTGGTGAAGCGCTGGGGACTGCCGAAGGCGAGGATTGAGGCGGGCGGGCGCTGCAGGAAGCCTGCCCAGGGCTGGCCTCGACAGGAGTCCGAGGCCGACGACCGGGGCGCCAGCCAGGCTTTTCAGGAAGACCAACGACGATCAGTCGCTCTGCACGCCGACCTCGACCCCGCCGTTGACCCGTTCCCGGAGCTCCTTGCCCACCTTGAAGAAAGGCAGCTTCTTGGGCGCCACCTCGATCCGCGAGCCGGTCTTGGGGTTGCGACCATGGTAGGCGGCGTATTCCTTGACCGCAAAGCTGCCGAAGCCCCGGATCTCCACGTTCTCGCCCCGGCTGAGGGCCTCGGCCATGGCATCGAAGACCGTCTGGGTAATGGAGGAGGCCAGACGGTGACTCAGCCCCAGAGAATCGGCCAGGACGGTGATCAGGTCCGACTTGTTCATGCTGCTGTCTCCCCTCGCCTGGAGGGCCCACGCCGCTGTCCAGCCAGGACGCCGCGTCGTGCAGCCGCGACGACGGCCGGCCCGTGATGGACACCCGAACGCTTCCATTGTAGGCCGGTGGGTAATCCCCTGTAAAGACTATTTTTTTCGCAAGAAGATCAGCGCCAGCTCCGCCGGCCCCAGGACACGGTAAGAGCCCTCTGGCAGGCCAGCGAGGGCGAGCTGCCCATAGGCAGTACGCCGGAGCTGCTGAACAGGGTGGCCGGTGGCGGCGAACATCTTGCGGACCTGCCGCTTGCGGCCTTCATGGATGGTGATCTCCACCAGGGTGGCGTCCGGCTCCCGAGCCAGCACCGCCAGGCGAGCCGGCCAGGTCCGCCGGCCCTCGATCTCGATCCCTGCTGCCAGCCGGTCCAGGGCGGCCGGCGACGGCGAGCCGGCCACCCAGGCCTGGTAGGTCTTCTCCACCTCGTGGCTGGGGTGGAGGACCCGGTGCGCCAGCTCGCCGTCGTTGGTGAGCAGGAGCGCCCCCTCGGTGTCCCAGTCCAGGCGGCCGACCGGGAAGAGTCGGGCCGGGATCTCGGCCACCAGGGCTGTGACCACCGGGCGGCCCTGGGGGTCATGGCGGCTGGACAGGTAGCCGATGGGCTTGTTGAGGAGCACGTACCAGAAGGGCTCGGCACCGGCCAAGGGGCGGCCGTCCACGGCGACGACTTCCCGGGGCCCGACCCGCGTGCCCAGGACAGTGACGGCCTGGCCGTCCACCGTCACCCGGCCGGCCAGAATCATGGCCTCGGCGGCCCGGCGCGAGGCCACCCCGGCCCGGGCCAGCACCTTCTGCAGCCGGACCGGTCCCGTGGCAGAAGCAGGATCCACCTTTCCGGATGGAACGGCCGGCGGCGGGCCGGTGGGTGGCTGGCGTCTGGGGCGTGGTGCCATGGCAGCGGAATCGACCCGGAGCCTCAACAGCACCGCCCCGGCCCGGCAGGCGCGGGCAGGGGCGGCGTGAACGAGGCGAAGAGGGAAGGCCGGGGCGGGCTAGTCGCCGAAATCGCCCCGGCGGTATTTGGCTGCGGCCACCACCGCGGCGGCCCCCACCCGGTCCAGGAGCGGCCGCAGGGCGTCTTCCGCCGGCAGGGCGCGGCCAACCTCCGCCACGGCTGCCACCTGCTCCTCGAGGCGCTCCACCAGCGGCTCCAGGCTGGCGATCCCCAGCGCCGGGTTGGCCAGGGCCCGGCCATAGGCCTCCAGGGTATCCACCGCCGCCGTGCCCAGGCTCAGTCCCTGGACCCGACTCGTGGCGGCCAGCTGAGCCACCCCCGCCACCGGCGCCGGCCCGGCGACGCCCGCCGGCGGCGCCCCAGGGCTGGCCGGCCGCAGCTGGACATCCAGCAGGGCCTGGAAGCTGGAGCCGGCAGGGCTGTTCGGACCCGACTTGCCGGTACGAGCCGGGCGCAAAGGATGGAATCGGTCATCGATCTTCATGGCATACCTCCACGACATGCTTCTTCATTTTCTCTTGTCGGCCATCCGGGAAGCAGGCTTGAGAACAGTTTGCTGCTCTGGTCCCATTCTCCGGCTGCCGTGGCCGTTCAATTCTCGCCCCACCCGTTGCAGGATCTCGCCCGGGGTTTTCAAGATCTGGCTCTCCCAAAACCGGAGCACCCGCCATCCACAGCTTTCCAGGAGCGCCGTCTGTTCGCCATCGCGGCGCATATTGTACTCGATCTTGGCGATCCAGTAGGCCCCGTTGACGCCCTGGGCCAGGCGCTGCCGTCGTGTCGTCCATTCCCGACCGTGCCAGAAATCGCCGTCCACAAAGATGGCCAACCGTTGCCGGGGAAAGACGATATCCGGCTTTCCGGGCAGGTCGCTCGCATGCAAACGGTAGCGCATGCCGTCGGCCCAGAGCAGACGCCGCAGCCGCAGCTCCGGGGAGGTGTCACGGGCCCGGTTGCGGCGCTTCACCCGCGAAGCCTTGGCGGAGGCAGGGATGCATCCAGCATAGCGGGGGGCGGGCGCTGCCTTACGAAGGTCACTCGTCGCCAAATCACTCGCTCCAGAGTCGACCCCAAGAAGAGGCCTTCACCACAGGGCCGCTGCCAAGACTCTGACCAGCTCCGGCGTCCATCGCCCATCCAACCGCACCCTGTTGCTCAGCCGTCCCGCACACTTTGGATGCGCTGGCGTGCCCGATTGCCCTTGCCCGTTCCCGGATGCGGCTCATGCGTCCCAGTCAAGTGCCGATACTTGGCCGGAGCCGGCACGACAGGCTCGGCGCCAGGCATGTCTGCCCGTCGCGGCGGCACAAGCGTAGGCTCCAGACGCTTGGCTTCGTCGTCCCGGAAGAGTCTTCGGCGGATCTCGATGGCCAAGCGCTCCGCCAGGGCGCACGGCACGGCGTTTCCGATCTGGCGCTGAGCTGCGCGATAGCTCCCCACAACGGTGTAATCGGCCGGGAAGGTCTGGAGGCGTGCCATCTCCCGGACCGACAGTCGGCGGCTACGCCAGTGGAATGGGCCGGTTGCTGGACCTGGACTTGCGGTCAGCGTCCACGAGGGCAATGCCTTGGACAGCTTGAGCAGGAAGTTCCAGAATCGGCGGCGCCAGCCGAACAACGGCAGCCCCCCGCCGCGATCCGTATGGAAGAGATAGTTCTCCCCTTCGGGAATGCTCGGCAAGAGATCGGCCCACTTGCCCGTCAACCGGAGATCTGGGCCCGCAGCATCTTCCAAATCGCCGATCGCATCCCACGTTGTCCGCCAGCATTGGCCAGGAGCCTGGTCCGCCAACGTTCGCTGCCGGCAGAGCCCAGAAGGCTTCCAGTGGGTCGGCGACAATTCTCCGAAGGGCAAGCCATCCCTGGCGCCAATCAGGAACGCCCGTTCCCGGATCTGCGGCACGCCAAAGTCAACCGCATTGAGCACGAGCAGCTCAAGGGTGTAACCTGTGCCTTCACTCCGATTGATGGCGGCAATCGAATCCGCAATCAACCGAAAGGCCTCATCCTTTCTGGAGTACGCGAGACCGGCCACGTTCTCCATCAGGAAGACCCGCGGCAAGGTATCCTGCAAGACCCGAAGGCACGCCTGCAGCGTGGAGGCACGAGGATCATCCAATCGACGGGTATCACCTGATGCCCAATAGCCGGATTTCGAGAATGGCTGACACGGTGGCCCACCAATCAGAACATCGGCCTCTCCTTTGGTCAGACGCGCCGTTCCCAGCAACTCTGCCGACGGAATTTCATGAATGGACCGTGAGACTACAGGCCAATCACGGTTGTGAGCGAGTGTGGCCACGCAGTCCTGATCCATTTCCACCGCCACAGCCACATCGAATCCCGCAGCCTCGAACCCCAAATCCAGGCCTCCGGCTCCGGTGAAGAGGCTGATGACGGATCGACTCACGGCGCGCTTCCCCCTGTTCGCTGTTGGAACGACCAGACCCGACACCAGACCTCCCGCACAGCCGTCTCGCAGGTGCCCGTCCCCCATCAGCGCCAGGGCTCCGGCACGAGAAGCGGCCAGCGGGCATCCACCTTGGCCCGGGTCGCCGGATCCACCTCCAGGACCTCAGGGTACCACGGCTTCATCCGGCAATCGAAGACCACCGGCGGCTCAAGACCGACGTGGAACCGCTGCACCTCGCTGGCGCGGCCATGGATGTCCGCGGCCGGCTCGAAGCGGGTGAAGACCGTCCACAGAAACTCGCCCAGGCTGGCGCAGGCCTCGGCCACGCTGTCCACCAGCATGACCACCGGCCAGTCCGCCACCCCGGCGTGGCCGGCCAGCCGGGCGGGCAGATCCGGCTCGGCGGCATAAGGCGAGCCGGCCACCACCAGGGTGCCGGGGAGAAAGGCCCGGGCCTCCCGGCAGCCCATGGGCAGGGAGCCGGCGAAGGTCTCCGGCAGCACCCGGCGGGGCGCCTTGCCCAGGCCCAGGAGCATGGCCTTGGAGCCCTGGTTGACCTTGGGTCCGGTGTAGTCCAGGGTGTCCTGGGAGACATTGGCAAACACAAAAAGATCCCGCCGCCAGTCCACCCGCGCCAGGACATGCTTCCACAACGCCGGGAAGTCGGCGGCGTCCAGATCGCCATCGGTGAGGATCAGAAACTTGGTCAGGGACAGCTGCCCTTCGCCCAGGATCCGCAGGCCTGCGGCAAAGGCCTCCCGGGGATAGCGGTCCTGGACCCGGGCAGCGGCCAGGCAGTGGAAGCCGGCATCGCCGAAGGTCTTGAGCTGCCGGATGCCGTTCATGACCAGCGGGAAGAGGGGGGACAGCAGCTCCTGCAGGAAATCGCCGATGTAGTAATCCTCCTGCCGGGGCCGGCCCACCACTGTGGCGGGGTAGATGGCGTCCCGGCGATGGTAGAGGCGCTGCACATGGAAGACCGGGTAGTCATGGGTCAGGGAGTTGTAGCCGTAATGGTCGCCAAAAGGCCCCTCCGGCCGCCGCTCATGGGGCGGCACCACCCCCTTGGCCGCGATCTCCACATTGGCCACCAGCCGGTGGCCGCCGGCCGGATCGTCCACCAGCGGCAGCTTCTCCCCCAGGAGCAGGGAGGCCAGCATCAGCTCCGGCAGGTTCTCGGGCAGCGGCGCGATGGCCGCCAGGATCAGGGCCGGCGGCCCGCCGATGAACAGGGTCACCGGCAGGGGCAGGTTGCGGCGCTCCGCCTCGACGTAATGGTAGCCGCCGCCCTTGTGGATCTGCCAGTGGATGCCGGTGGTGGTGTCGTCGAAGCGCTGGATCCGGTACATGCCCAGGTTGTGGCCGCCGTGGGCCGGGCTTTCCGTGTACACCAGGGGCAGGGTGACAAAAGGGCCGCCGTCCGAATGCCAGGAGGTGAGCAGGGGCAGCTCGGTGAGCCGGGGCGGGGTCTGGCACGCCTCGAGGATCGGCGCCTGGCGGACCCGCCTGGTGCCCAGACGCAAGCCCTGGCCAGCCAGGCCGCGCAGGGACCAGAGCTGGCCGAGGGAGGGCAGGCGCGGGCTTTCCAGGAGGCGAACCAGGCCCCGGACGAACTCCAGGGGCCGGCGGCCGAAGGCCAGCTCCAGCCGGCGCTGGCTGCCGAAGAGGTTGGTCACCACGGGAAAGGCGCTGCCCTGCACCTGCCGGAAAAAGAGGGCCGGCCCCCCCCGGGCGATCATCCGGCGCTGGATCTCCGGGATCTCCAGATACGGGCTCACCGGCTGGTCGATGGTGATGATCTCCTTCTCCTGCGTAAGAAGGGAGATGAAGGCGCGCAGGTCAGAGAGGGTGGATGGGGCCATCCTTGGCATCCTCTTCAAATCATGCTAGGATATCAACACGTTAACACTAAGAATCGCTCTCGGCCGGCAGGGCGTCGTCCATCAGCAGCCGGTGGTACTCGGCGTGGGTCAGGTGCCGCCGCAACAGCCCGGTCAGGCTATCCACCAAGTCCCCGATCTCGGATGCGGTCAGCCGCGGCAAAAGCCGCGCCAGGACCTGATCGGCCGCTGCCCGCTGGATGAGAGCCGCCAGGAAGCGCTCATCCCCGGCCCGATCCAGTCCCAGGGCCAACCGAGCCGACTCCTGGCCGGCATAGGAGTAGGAGCGCATCGAAGCGCCGCCGCCACCGCTTGTCATGACCGCTTCCCCCTCTTCCGGCTCCCAGCGCAAGGCCTCCCAGGAGAGCGGCTACGAGAAGATCGCCTCCCGCCGGGCCATCGAGAAAACCCTGTCCGGCCTGGCCGCCCGCCACACCCCCCTGGTCATCGTCCATCCCGGCTACCAGTCGGGCCCGACGATCCTCATCGCCATGGAGCCGGACAGCCTGGAGCTGGACCGTCCCCGGGACTGGCCAGGGAAGGCGGACGAGATCCGGGTGGTCTTCCGCAGCCCGGCCCAGCTGTGGAGCTACTTTCCGGTCCAGGTGCGATCCGTCTCCAGCCAAAGCCTGTTCACCAGCTTCCCGACCTATCTGTCGGTGCTGCAGCGGCGGGACAACTACCGGGTGCCGGTGCCCCGGGGCAGCGTCGCTGCCTTCCAGGCCGGCCAGCAGGCGATCGACGCCTGCTCCATCGTCAACGTCAGCCTCGGGGGCATGCTGGTCAGCATGAGCAAGACCGTGCCCCTGGCGGTGGGTCAGCCTGTCACCGGCATCCGCTGCCGGCTCGCTGGCGAAGGCTCGGTGCGGGGCCAGGGACCGCCACCCGTGGAGATCACGGTCGCGTCCGGCGTCGTGGTGCGGTTGACCGCCAGCGACTGCCCCCGCCACTATGGCCTGGGTGTTCGCTTCGTGACCGATCGACGGGTGGAGGCGGCCCTGGAGCGCTACATCCGCAAACGGGAGCTGGAGCTCCTGGGCAGGGGGGTGCGGGGCTAGCCGGCGAGTCGCCAGTGCACCCGCCGGCTCCTTGGCCCGTCGAATTCACAGAAGAAGACCCGCTGCCAAGTCCCCAGGGCCAATCGGCCGTTCTCCACAAAGACCGTTACCGTCGCGCCCATGAGGGAAGCCTTGACGTGGGCCGGAGAGTTGCCCTCCTGGTGCCGGTAGCCCAGGCTCCGGGGCACCATGAGCTCCAGGACAGCGATGATGTCCGCCTGCACCGCCGGATCTGCCCCCTCGTTGATGGTCAGACCGGCTGTCGTGTGCGGATTGTAGACGACCAGCACCCCGTCCTGGATGCCGGCAGCAGCCAGCTCCTTCTCGAGACGGGCGGAGATATCCACCATCTCCACCTGATGGTGAGTGGCGACCGCAAACGATCCCTTCGACATGGCAGGCCCCCCTGGGGCTGGGGTTACGCCCCTGGCCGGCATTTAACCATTGGCACCAGACCGCCGTCAACCGGGAGGATCCCCGGCCGGGACGGCAGCTCTTGGCTTGCCAGGCCAGGTGAATCCAGGTAGGTTGACCTATTCTCCGGAAGACATCCTGTCTCGGCCATGACCAAGCTCCTTTATCCCGTTTGCCTCGATGTGGACGGCCGCACCTGCCTGGTGGTAGGCGGCGGCAGCGTCGCCTGCCGCAAGGTCCGCGGCCTTCTGGCCTGCGGCGCCCGGGTGCGGGTCATAAGCCCTGCCCTTTGCCCGGAACTGGGCTGCCTGGCCGCCGAAGGCCGGCTGGACTGGCAGGCCAGGCCCTATCAGGAGGGCGATCTCGAGGGGGCCTTTCTGGTCCTGGCCGCCACCGGCGAGCCCGAGGTCCAGGAGGCGGTCTTCCGGGAGGCCCAGGCCCGCGGTGTCCTGGTGAACGTCGCTGATGTGCCCAGCCGCTGCACCTTCACCCTGCCGGCGGTGGTGCGCAGCGGTGATCTGACCGTGGCGGTGGCTACCGGCGGCAAGAGCCCTGCCCTGGCCAAGCGGCTCCGCCAGGAGCTGACCCGGGCCTTTGGCCCGGAATACGCCGAGCTTTTGCGGATCCTCGGCGCCTTCCGGCAGGAGGTTCTGGCCGCTGGCCGGCCGCAGGTCGAAAACGAGGAGATCTTTACCCGCCTCCTGCACCATGACATACTGGACTGGATGCGGGCCCGGGACTGGGAGCGCCTGGCCGCTCATTTCCAGGCGGTCCTGGGCCGGCCGGTGAGCGCCGCCCTTCTCGCCCGGCTGGCCGCGGGCCTCCCAGTCCAGGCCGCCCTGGGATCCACCCCTCCGCCCGCCGCTTCCTGAGCGCCTCTCCCTTACGGAGCCTGCCATGAGCTACCTCCTCTTCCAGGCCAGCCTCTTCCTCTATGTTCTGGGCACGGCGGCCTACATTGTGGCCTTCGTCAACCAGAGCAAGACGGTGCGCCGCTCGGCCCGGCTGCTCATCATCACCGCAGCCGTTGTCCACACCGGCACCGTCGTCCTCCGGTACGTGGAGGCTGGCCACACGCCCCTGGTCAACAACCACGAGGCGGTCTCCTTCTTCGCCCTGTCCATGGCCTGGGCCTTTCTCAGCTTCTACTGGCGGTACAAGGTCAAGAATCTCGGCACCTTTGTCACGCCGGTCCTGACCGGTCTCATGCTGGTCTCCGCCTTCTCCTCCCGGCAGATCCCCGAGCTGCCACCCGCCCTCCGGAGCACCTGGCTGCCCATCCACGCCTCCATCGCCATCCTGGCCAACGGCTTCCTGGCCCTGGCCTTCTGCGGCGCGGTCATGTACCTCCTCCAGGAGCGGGCCATCAAGAAGAAGAGCTTCGGGGTCTTCTTCTCCCGCCTGCCCTCGCTGGAGGCCCTGGACACCCTCAATCATCACTGCCTGACAGTTGGCTTCCCCTTGCTGACCCTGGGGATCATCACCGGCTCAATCTGGGCCGAGCAGGCGTGGGGCTCATACTGGCACTGGGATCCCAAGGAGACCTGGTCGCTCATCACCTGGTTCCTCTACGCCGCCCTCCTGCACCAGCGCTTCACCGTCGGCTGGCGGGGCCGGCGGGCCGCGATCATGGCCATTGTCGGCTTCTCGGCGGTGCTCTTCACCTTCTGGGGCGTCACCTACCTGCTGCAAGGGGTGCATACCTATGCTGGCTGACACCATCCTGGTCCTGGGGGTCAACCACAAAACCACGCCGGTGGAGGTGCGCGAGAAACTGGCCTTCTCCGGCGACTGTAGCACCCCCCTCCTGGCCATCCACGCCCTGCCTGGCTGCCAGGAATGCTGTCTTCTGTCCACCTGCAACCGGGTCGAGGTCTATTTTGTGGCCAGAAATCGGGAAGAGACCGAGCGGCAGCTGCGGGCCTTCCTTTTTGCCCAAGCGGGCCTTCCCGAGTCCGAGACCCACCGCTACGTCTATGTCCACCAGGGCGCCGATGCCGTCCACCACATCTTCCGGGTCGCCGGCTCGCTTGATTCCATGATCGTCGGCGAGCCCCAGATCCTGGGCCAGCTCAAGGACGCCTACCAGAAGGCCTGCGACCAGGCGACCTGCGGCGTCATCATGAACAAGCTCCTCACCAAGGCCTTCTCGGTGGCGAAACGGATCCGCACCGAGACCAACATCGGCTCCAGTGCGGTCTCCATCTCCTATGCGGCCGTGGAGCTGGCCAAGAAGATCTTCGGCGATCTCCGGGGAAAACGGGTCATGCTGGTGGGTGCCGGCGAGATGGCGGAGCTGGCCGCCGAGCACCTCGTCAACCAGGGCATCGCCAAGGTGGTGGTGGCCAACCGCACCCTGGAGCGGGCCATGAATCTGGCCCGCCGCTTCAACGGCTCGGCGGTCACCCTGGACGAGCTGGTGGGGGAGCTGGTGGGCGTAGACATCCTCATCAGCTCCACCGGCGCCCCGGGCCTCGTGCTCCTGAAGGACCAGGTGAAGCCGGTGATGCGCCAGCGCCGCCACAGCCCGCTCTTCCTCATCGACATCGCCGTGCCCCGGGATCTCGACCCCCGGCTCAACGACATCGACAACGTCTATCTCTACGATATCGACGATCTCAACCAGGTGGTGGAGACCAACAAGGCCGAGCGGGACAAGGAGGCGGTGCGGGCGGAGCGGATCGCCTCCGAGGAGACCATGAAATTCCTCCAGTGGCTGGAGACCATGGAGATCACCCCCACCATCATTGCCATCCGGGAGAAGGCGGAGGCGATCCGCAGCGCCGAGCTGGCCCGGACCATGAGCCAGCTCGGGGACATTCCACCGAAACAGAAGAAGGCCATTGAGGTCCTCACCAGCTCCATCATCAACAAGATCCTCCACGACCCTATCCTCTTCCTCAAGAACGGTCAGGCCTCCCAGGACGACAAGGCGCAGCGCCTGGACCTCACCCGCCGCCTCTTCGGCCTGGACCGGGAGCAGCCCCCCGCCGGCAAGCCGCCCGCCGCCTGAGCTCCCTGCGCCGTGCCGCGCCCCCACCCGGAAAGCGATTGACATGCCCCAGTCGATGCGGTTAGAGTGCTTGGCTTCCGAACAGGAGGGGTGGGGCACGCTACGGCCTGACACGGACCATCTCCTCCTGCAGCCCAAGAACGTGATCCCAAGGAACCTGAGCCATGAAAAGGACCTTCCAGCCCAGCAACCTCAAGCGCAAGCGCACCCACGGCTTTCTGGCCAAGATGAAGACCAAGGCCGGTCGAGCGGTCATCAGCCGCCGCCGGGCCAAGGGCCGCAAGCGTCTCACGGTCTGAGCCAGCCGGGGCAGGGCATGAAGGGACAGGGCTTTTCCTGGCACAGCCGCCTGCACAAGCCGCAGGAGTTCGAGCGGGTGTATCGGGGCGGCCGCCGGCTCAAGGGGGACGGTTTTCAGCTCATCCTGCTGCCCAACAGCCTGGAGCAGAACCGGCTGGGGATCAGCCTGAACCGGCGCATCAAGGGGGCGGTGCGGCGCAACCGGATCAAGCGCCTCATCCGGGAGTTTTTCCGCTGCCACCAGGGGCTGATCCCCCCGGCCCAGGATTGCGTCTTTGCGGTGCGGCCGGAGTTCGGCCTCGACCACCCGGCGGCGATCCACCAGGCCGTGGCCTCCCTTTTGGCCAGCCGACGAGGCGGCGGCGGCTCCCAGGCCGGCCGGCGGCCCCAGCAGGTGGACCAGGCGGCGTGCGACCTCTCCTGATTGCCCTCATCCGGCTCTATCAGCTTCTGGTCTCTCCGATCCTCCCGCCCAGCTGTCGTTTCGTGCCCTCCTGCTCCCAGTATGCCATCGAGGCGGTAGGCCGCCACGGTGCCGGCCGCGGTCTGATCATGGCCGGCCGCCGGCTCCTGCGCTGCCATCCCTGGCATCCCGGCGGCGTCGACCCCGTCGATCCGTAACGCCGGCCCCGCGACCTTTCCAAACCCCGCACCCCGAAAAGGGAGCTCGTCATGGAACGATACCGCATCCTCCTGGCCTTTGTGCTGTCCTTCCTGGTCCTGGTGGGCTACCAGTATCTTTTCCCGCCACCGCCACCGCCGCCGGGCCAGGAGCAGCCCACTCCGGAGAAGGCCCCACCGGCCCCGGAGGCCCCCCCCCTGCCGCCGGCCGCCACCGCGCCGCCGCCCGTCCTGACCACGCCCAGCGATCCGGGCCGGCCGGCCCGGGAGATCGTGGTGGACACCGACCGCTTCCGCGCGGTCTTCACCGAGGCCGGTGGCCAGCTCCGGAGTCTCCGGCTCAAGGAGTACAAGGCCAGCCTGGCCCCGGAGGCCCCGGACCAGGAGCTGGTGACGACCGAGGCGGCAGCCGACCTGCCCCTGGCCTTCAGCTGGGGCGGCGAGCCGGGCCCGACCGGCGTGCCTCTCCTGGTCGCTGACCGCACCGAGCTGCCCCTTTCCGCCAGCCAGCCGGAAGGCCGGATCGTCATGAGCGGCCAGCTGCCGGGAGGACTGCCGGTCACCCGCATCCTCAGCTTCAGAAACGACGAGTACCGCATCGACCTGACGGTGGAGATCGGCAATCCCGGGGTCGAGCCGGTGCACGGCGCACCGGTGCTGGCTCTCTTCGGCCGGCCCGTGTCCGGTGCCCAGAGCAGCTACATCTTCAACGGCCCAGCGGTCTATCTGGACCAGTCCCTGCACGAGGTGGCCACCAAGGACCTGGCCGAAGGGGCCCAGGAGCTCACCGGCAGCGTTTCCTGGGCCGGCTACCAGGACCACTACTTCCTGACCGCGATGATGCCGGCGAGCCCGGCCGGCCACACCGCCCGCCTGCGCCTCACCGGCCAGGATCTCACCACCATCCTCCTGGCCGGTCCGGCCGACACCCTGGCGGCCCAGGCCAGCAAGCGTTACGACTACACCCTGTTCTTCGGCCCCAAGAAGCTGGACCTGTTGAAGACCGTGGGCCACGACCTGGAGCGGGTGGTGAACTTCGGCTGGTTCGACGTCCTGGCCAGGCCCACCCTCTATCTCCTCAACTGGCTGTATGGCGTCGTCCACAACTACGGCATCGCCATCATCCTGGTGACCGTGCTCATCAAGCTGGTCTTCTGGCCCATCTCCCAGAAGGGCATGGAGTCCATGAAGAACATGCAGAAGATCCAGCCCAAGATGGCCAAGCTGCGGGAGAAGTACAAAAGCGATCCCGAGCGGCTCAACCGGGAGATGATGACCCTGTACAAGACCTACAAGGTCAACCCCGTCGGCGGCTGCCTGCCGATGATCATCCAGATTCCCGTCTTCTTTGCCCTGTACAAGGTGCTGCTGCAGGCCATCGAGCTGCGGCATGCGCCCTTCTGGCTGTGGATCAACGATCTGTCCGCTCCGGACCGGCTGCCGATCGGGGTCGACATCCCCTGGCTGGGCGGTATCCCGGTTCTGACCCTGCTCATGGGCGCCAGCATGTTCCTGCAGCAGAGGATGACCCCCACCTCCGGCGATCCCACCCAGGCCAAGATCATGCTCTTCCTGCCGGTGATCTTCACCTTCATGTTCGTCAACTTCGCCTCGGGGCTGGTCCTGTACTGGTTCGTGAACAACCTCCTCGCCATCGGCCAGCAGTACCTGATCAACCGCAAGATGGCCTGAGCGGACGGCTCTGTCAGGAGGACGACTCTCTTGCCACAAGAATTCCAGGGCAGAGACGTATCGGAGGCGATCCAGAAGGCCTGCGACCACTTCCGGGCGAGCCAGGAAGAGCTTGCGATCACGGTGCTGTGTGCCGGCTCCGCCGGCATCTTCGGTATCGGCCGGCGACCGGCAACGATCGGTGCCGTCCGGCGCGCCGAGGAGAGGACGCCGGCCCCTTTCGCTCCCTCCCTGACCGGGCCGGCAGCGGCAGCGGCGCCGTCCCTTCCTGCTCCGGCCACCCAGGAGCGGATCCGCTGCCTGGTCGCCGAGCTGTTGGCTCGGCTCCAGGTGGAGGCTGCCGTCACCCTGGCTGCCGCGCCCCCGGGAATCCTGGTCCAGATCGAAACCCCGGAGGAAGACTACCTGATCGGCCAGGATGGCCGGACCCTGGACGCCCTCCAGTATCTGGTCCGCAAGATGGTCAACCGGGGCGGCGAGCGCATCGACCTCATCCTGGACGTGGGGAGCTTCCGGCAGCTGCACCAGGATGATCTGGCCGGCCTGGCCCGGCAGGTGGCGGCCGAGGTCAAGGCCTCGGGCCGGCCCCAGACCCTGCGGCCCATGAGCCCGGCCGAGCGCCGCATTGTCCACCTCACCCTGGAGGGAGACCAGGCCGTGCGCAGCCACAGCATCGGCAACGGCCTGCTGAAACGGGTGGTGATCGGGTTGCCGGGCCAGCCCCGGCAGGGTCAGTCCCGCAAGCGGCGCCGCAACCGGCCGGCTGCCCAGTCTGCCGATGGCGAGGCCTGAGCCGGCGGGCGACACCATTGCCGCCATCGCCACCCCGCCCGGGGCGGCCGGCATCGGCATCGTCCGCCTGAGCGGCCCCCAGGCCCGCACCATCCTCCAGCGTCTCTTCCGCCCCACCCGCCCGGCGCGCCCTCTTGCGAGCCGCCGCCTCACCCACGGCTGGCTCGTGGATCCGCAAGGCCTGCCCCTGGACGAGGTGCTGGCCGTCTTCATGGCCCCACCCCACACCTACACCCGGGAAGAGGTGGTGGAGATCCAGGGCCACGGCTCCCGGCTGGTCCTGGAGGCCATTCTGGCCGCGGTGCTGGCTGCCGGCGCCCGCCTGGCCCTGCCCGGCGAGTTTACCCGGCGGGCCTTTCTCCATGGCCGCATCGATCTCACCCAGGCCGAGGCGGTGCTGGACGTCATCACCGCCCGCACCCCGGCGAGCCTTGGTCTCGCCACCAGCCAGCTGGCCGGCCGCCTGGGGGAGGCCATTGCCGCGGTACGCTCCTGCCTCATCGACATCGCCGCCCGCACCGAGGTGGCCATCGACTTCCCGGACGAGGACGAGGAGATCCTCGACCCGGTCCTTGTCGACCAGCAGCTGGCCCAGGGGGTGCAGGCCCCGCTGGCGCGGCTGCTCGCCGCCTGCGACCAGGGCCAGCTCCTGCGGGAAGGCGTGGCGGTGGTGATCCTGGGCCGGCCCAATGTCGGCAAGTCGAGCCTCCTGAACCTTCTGCTCCGGGCCGAACGGGCCATCGTCACCCCGATCCCCGGCACCACCCGGGACTTCATCGAGGAGAGCTGCCAGATCCGGGGCCTGCCGGTGCGCCTGGTGGACACCGCCGGCATCCGGGAGCCCTCCGAGGCCATCGAGGCGATGGGGGTGGAGCGGGCCCGGCAGCGCATGGCTGCCGCCGACCTGGTGCTCCTGGTGGTGGACGCCAGCACCCCCCTGACCGCCGGCGATCGGGAGATCTTCGCCCAGGCCTCGGGGAAGCCCCTGCTGCTGGTGGCCAACAAGGCGGATCTGCCGGCCGCCCTCACCGAAGCCGACCTTGCGGCGGCCTTCCCCGCTGTCCCTCGGGCCGTGATCTCGGCCCAGACCGGCCAGGGCCTGGCGGAGCTGGAAGAGGCCCTCTTTCGCCTGGCCACCGGCAGCACCACGGAGCTGGACCCGACCCTGATGGTGGCCCCCAACCTGCGCCACAAAGCCGCCCTGGCCGGCGCCCTGGAAGCGGTGGCTGCCGCCCGTGCCGGCCTGACCCATGGCCTGGCGCCGGACCTGCTCGCCATCGACCTCGCCTCCGCCCTGGCCAACCTGGCCGACCTCACCGGCGAGACCACGCCGGACGACATCCTCGACCGGATCTTCGCCCAGTTCTGCATCGGCAAGTGAGCTGCCAGGCGCGTCTTGCCTCACCGGCAAATCGCCTGTAAAATTGCCGGCGATGAGCGACAATCTTCAGCGATATCGTCTTTTGCAGTCATTCCTGCCGCCGCCGAGCCAGCGCCGGCTGCTCCTGCTCACCGGTGCCCGGCAGACCGGCAAAACCACTCTGGTCAAGGCCTCCTACCCGGACCTGCGCTATATCAACCTGGATGCGCCCGAGAACCGGGAGATGCTGGCCGGTCTGCCCACCGCTGCCTGGGGCCGGGACGTGGGCAATGCCATCATCGACGAGGCGCAGAAGGAGCCGGTGGTCTTCGAGAAGACCAAGTACGCCTGGGACGAGGGCTCCATCGCCTTCGGGGCTCTCCTGGGCTCCAGCCAAATCCTGTTGCTGGAGCGGATCCGGGAGTCCTTGGCCGGTCGGATCACCCTTTTTGAGCTCTGGCCGCTTTTGATGCGCGAGCTGCGGCTGCCCGGCGAGGAGCAGGCCCCGTGCGGCCCGCCCCTCCTCGATCAGCTCCTGGAAGGGGTGCCGGCGGGGACGGTACTGGCTGACCTGCCCTCCGTCACCATGGGCCGCGAGATGCTGGCAGCATGGGAGGCCGAGGAGCATCTCCTGCGCTGGGGCGGCATGCCGGCCCTGCTGCCGCTGGCGGCCGCCGATCGCTGGCAATGGCTGCGGGACTATGAGCACACGTACCTGGAACGGGACCTGGGCGATCTTGCCCGCCTGCGGGATCTGGCCCCCTTCCGCAAGCTCCAGCGCCTGGCCGCCCTCCGCTCGGCCAGCCTTCTCAACTACTCGGAGCTGGCCAGGGACGCCGCCATCGGCGTTGACTCCTCACGCCGCTACCTGGAATACCTGCGTCTGTCCTACCAGGTCGTGCTCATCCAGCCGTTCCACGAGAATCTGACGAGCGCCCTGGTCAAGACACCCAAGCTGTACTGGCTCGACCTCGGACTTCTCCGTTCCTTGAGCGGCCAGTTGGAGGGCCTGACCGGCTCGTTGTACGAGACCATGGTGGTCGGCGAGATCCTGAAGTGGGTGCGCACCGCTCGCAAACGGGCCGAGCTGTTCTTCTACCGCACCCGAAGCGGGCTGGAGGTGGACCTGCTCGTCGAGCAGCCAAGCGGCATCCTGGCTGTGGAGGTGAAAGGCCGCGCGGTCGTGACCGCGACGGACGTCCGGCCCATGCAGGAGCTGGCGGCTCGGCTGGGCAGACGCTGGCTGGGCGGCCTCGTGGTCTATCGCGGCAAGAGTCTGCAGCAGGTGGCGGCACCGGACATCTGGGCCATGCCCTCCCACCGCCTCCTGGGGTGACCTGGAAAGACGCCCCTCCCCCCTGGCCCCCGGTTGAGGATTTCTCTTCACTGCCGGGCCGAACGAGCCGACACGGAAGATAGATTCCCCCAGCACCGGGCCGGCGGCCCGGCGGCCCCTTCCCTTCTGCGTCCGTCGAGGCTTGACCATGCGTATCGTCGACTCGGCCCTCGATCTGTCCAGCCGCCACCAGGAGCTTGCCATGGAGGAGCGCGCGTCCGGCCTGCGGGTGGCGGGCTCCATGGCCGCCGGCACCGGCACCGGCGATCGCCTGACCCTGACCCGCCGAGGCTTCGGCCAGCTGGCGACAGCAACCCGGATCTACGGCCGCTACCGCTCGCAGGTTACGACCGCGGCCGGCGACAGCTCTCAGCTTCTGGAGCGGGCCAGCGAGACCCGAAGCCGCCGGCAGGCCTTCGTCGCCAAGGAGGAGAGCCTGGCGCCCAACCCGCCGGCCCCCGCTCCCCGGCGCCCCGGCCCGCCGCCCTTCTGGACCGCTCGGCTGGGCGGCCGCCGGCAGGAAACCGGCTTCCACTACGAGTACGAAGAGACGAAGCTCACCGCCAACGGTGCGCTGGTCACCGGCGACGGCCGCCAGATCAGCTTCCAGGTCGATCTGGCGCTGGAGCGGCAGTTTGCCTTGAGCTGGCGCTCGGAGACCCTTCTGGCCACGCAACAGCTCACCGACCCCCTGGTGGTCAACCTCTCCGCGGCCAGTGCCAGCCTCAGCCAGGAGCGCGTTGCCTTTGATCTCAACCAGGACGGCCAGAGCGAGGAGATCGCCTTCGTGGCTGCCGGCTCCGGCTTTCTGGCCCTGGACCGCAACGGCGACGGCGTCATCAACGATGGCGGCGAGCTGTTCGGCACCGCCAGCGGCAACGGCTTCGCCGATCTGGCGGTCCATGATGCGGATGGCAACGGCTGGCTGGACGAGAATGATCCGGTCTTCGGCAGCCTTGTGGTCTGGACCCGCACCGCCGGCGGCCAGGACCAGCTGTCCAGCCTCCAGGACCTGGGCCTGGGCGCTGTGCATCTCACCGGCTGGCAGACCCCCTTCGACCTCAAGGACGAGGGAAACGCCCTCCTGGGCCGCCTGCGCCGGACCGGTATCGGCGTCATGGAGGACGGGTCGGTGATCAGCCTCCAGCAGGTGGACCTGGCCCTGGGCGCCGAGACCGGGACGCCAGCCCTTCCCTTCGCCGCTGCCGAGCTGGCAGCCGGCTCACCGGAGCCGGCGCCACCGCCCGCGGACCCCGCCACCCCGCTCGTGGCGGTGGCCGCCGCGCTGCAGGATCGCTTGCAGGCGAGCCAGCCCCCGAAGCCCGTCCAAGGGGCCGACCTCTTTGAGGATCCCGGCGAGAAGAAGCCGGAAAGCCACCTGGAGTATCTCTTCGAAAAGCTCCGCGAATCCGCCGAAGAGCTGGCGAAGATCAGCCACCGGCGGCCCCGCCAGTCGATGCGGGCGTAAAGCCTGCGCCGAACAGCCCGCGCCAGGGCGGCCAGCGGCCCTGGCCCCCACGCCTCATCCCTGGCCGGCTCCTGGGCCGCTGGCCCCTTCGTGCTGCCCCCGGCACGCCCTGGAAAAAGCCGTTGCGCCCCGGCGCTGAATCATCTTTCATAGTGGGCTTGCGCCGGCCGCCAGACCGCCCAGGACCCGGGCCGGCCGCTTTCTCGCCCCACCAATGGAGACCCTGTGCCGTGCTTCCTGCCCGCCCGCCGTTCCGCCGCGGCCCAGCCGCTCCAACGTGGTGGACCGCCGTCCCCGTCCTCTTCCTGCTTCTCCTGCTGGCCGCCTGCCGGGGCGACCGCACCACCCGCTCCGCTGCCCCCCAGGAAGCCAAGCCGGCGCGGCCGCCGGTGCCGGTGCGGGTGGAGACGGCTCAAAGCGAGGATGTGCCCGTGACGCTTTCGGCGGTTGGCGCTGTGGAGGCCAAGGCCTCGGTGGCGGTGAAGAGCCGGATCATGGGCGAGCTTAGAGAGGTGCTGTTCCAGGAGGGGGACGTGGTGCGCCAGGGACAGATCTTGTTTCGCATCGACCCGGCGCCGTATCAGGCCGCCCTCACCCAGGCCGAGGCCCTCCTGGCCCGGGACCAGGCCCTGGCCAGGAAGGCCACCCGGGACGCCTGCCGCTACGCCGAGCTGTTGCGCCAGGGCCTGGTGAGCGCGGACAAGGGTGAGGATGTGGCCAGCCAGGCCGAGGCCCTGGCCGCCCAGGTCCAGGCCGACCAGGCGGCGGTGGCCAAGGCGCGGCTGGAGCTGGAATACTGCACCATTGCCGCGCCCTTGAGCGGCCGCACCGGCAGCCTTCTCGTCCACCGGGGCAATCTGGTCAAGGCCAACGACGACCAGCCCCTGGTGAAGATCAACCAGGTGCAGCCGGTGCAGGTGACCTTTGCCGTGCCGGAGGGCCGGCTCGCCCGGATCAGGGCCCGGCTGGCGGCCGGCCCGGTGACGGTGCGCATCACCGTCGCCGGCCAGGAGCCCACCGAGACCGGCCGGCTGCTGTTCGTGGACCACGCCGTGGATCAGGCCACCGCCACCGTGACCATGAAGGCCGAGGTGGCCAATGACCACGGCCGGCTCTGGCCGGGCCAGTTCGTGCAGGTGGAGCTGGTGATGGAGACCCTGGCCGGCGCGGTGGTGGTGCCAGCCCCGGCGGTGCAGACCGGGCAGGCGGGCGACTATCTGTTCGTCGTGCAGGAGGATGGCACGGTGGCCTTGCGGCCGGTGCGGCTGGCCCTGACCACCGGCGGCCGGGCGGTGCTGGCCGAGGGCCTGGCCAGTGGCGAAGAGGTGGTGACCGACGGCGCGGCGCGACTCACCCCCGGGGCCCGGGTGGAGGTGCTGGCCCCAGACGCGGCGGGGGCTCCGTCAGCCCGGTGAGCGGGAGCCCGCCGGCGGAGCTGCCTCCGCCGGCGAGCCATCTTCGGTATACTCCCGGATACGCTCCGGCTCCACAATCCAAAGCCGGCCCGCCACTGATGACGACCTCAGGACGTGGATGAACAGACTCAAGGCCTTCGTCAGATCGCCGGCGCTGTTCTGCCCCGCCAGGCGAAAGACGGCAATGCCGGAATAGCGGGCTGGAGCGTAGTGCATGGGATTGGCAAAGCCCTTGTCGAGGGTCAACAGGCATCGCCCCTCGACCCGGCACACCTCGATCAGGGTCACGTCACTGGCCGCCGACAGGCCTTGCTCCCTGGCGGTGGCAACGTCGTGCCCGGCGGCGGCGAGGGCCTGAGCGCCCCGGCGGCCGATGTTCTCGTCGAGCTTCAGCTTCATGCCACCCGCCGGTCCGATTTGACGATTCGCTCCCTGGTCATCTCAGCCCCATAGGCGACGCAGGCACGGATATCGTCTTCCACGAGGCCAGGATAGTCCGCCAGGATCTCTTCAGACGACATGCCATCAGCCAGGAGATCCAGGATCAGAGAAACCCAGATGCGGTGTCCGCGAATGCAGGGCTTGCCATGACAGACGGCGGGATCGATGGTGATCCGTTCCAGCAGATCAGGCTTCCTCATAACGCATCTCCCGGAAAGCACGGTCAGGACAAGGCCGATCGCCCAAACTCCCGGTCTGTGGCAATCCACCTCGTTGAGGGCACAACTTGCCGTGCTGTCGTCGAGCTCACCGTACCGCAGGGCAGGGGGAAAGACAACGGGGGGATGGGCCCATGAACATGGCCGAGCTGTTCATCCGCCGACCGGTGATGACCACCCTGGTCATGGCCGCCATCCTCCTCTTCGGGGTCATGGCCTACCGGGAGCTGCCGGTGAGCGACCTGCCCAACGTCGACTTCCCCACCATCTCGGT
>JBFMBH010000060.1 GCA_040755095.1 Thermodesulfobacteriota bacterium | reverse complement strand
CCTGGTCCTGGTGCCGGTGCACCGCCTGCTGCTGGCCTCCGCCTTGCCCCTGCCCGCCTTTTGCCGGTATGCCGCCGTGGTCTGCCTGCTGGGGGGCAGGGCCCTCACCATCGCGGCCCTGGTCACCCTGTGCCGGCATACCGGCTTCGACCAGCACGGCCAGGCCCTGCGTCTGGTGACCGGCGGTCCGTTTGCCCTGGTTCGCCATCCCATCGCGGTCGGCCTGGGCTGGACCTGTCTGGGCCTGGTCTTGGCCTGGCCCTCCTGGCTCGTTCTCTCAGGCTTTCTGGGCTGTTGCGCCGTGCAGGACCGGCGGCTGCGGCAGGAGGAGGCCTTGTTGGCGGAGCGCTTCGGCCAGGCCTATGCCGACTATGCCACCCGGGTCGGCCGCCTCTGGCCTCGCCGGCCGAAGGGCTGATCGAGGTTGGCCAGGCCCATCCGGGGGGCAAGCGAGCGCATCCCTGCTCCAGGGGGACATCATGTGGGGGATCAGCAAGGGGGAAGGCGACGACCCGGCGGCCCCGATCCCTGCTGGGGCAGTGGCGTGGTCGTCCCGGGCAGGAAGTGCAGAAGGGCCGGAAGACAGGTGCCCAGGGCTGTGCCCTGGACTACTTGATGAGAAGTCGGGCAAGGATGGCGAGGCTCAGGGCGATATTGACGCCTGCCATCCACTTGACGAGATGGACGTCGCGCTTCATATCCTCGATATCGTGGGCAACGGCCTTGGCGGCTTCCTTGGCCTTGTCTTCCGGCGCGCCGGCTGCCCTGAGCGCATCGTATATCTCGGTGATCATGGTGCTCATGGGCCATGATATAGCATGGGGAGCCGGGATCTGTCACGGTGGAAGATGGGGGAGAGGCAGAGGCCGGAGCCGGCGGGCGGCTCAGGACCAGGGGGCCCCCGCCTTCCGGAGAATCCAACTGGCCCCATGGGGAGGCGCCATGTACCACCTGGCTGTTGAGCGGCGTTTTGCCGCCCACCATCATCTCATCCATGGAGCGGCAGGTCCGGAGGCCGTGCCCCACGAGCACCAGTACCGGCTGCAGGTGGAGCTGGCCGGCGCCGAGCTGGACGCCAGCGGCTTTCTGTGCGACATCTGTCTGGTGGCAGCCGCCCTGGACGCCCTCTGCGGCCGGCTGGCCGGCCAGGATCTCAACCGGCTGCCACCCATGGCCGGACTGAATCCCAGCCTGGAGAGCCTGGCCCGGATCTGCCACCAGGATCTGGCCAGCCGCCTCGATCTGGCGGGTCTTTCCTCCATGAGCGTGCGGATCTGGGAGAGCGATCAGGCCTGGGCCGCCTACACGGCACCCCCCTGATGCACATCGGCCTGGTCATCTACGGCTCTCTGGCGACGCTCACCGGCGGCTATCTCTACGACCGCCTGCTGGCGGAGCAGCTGGCCAGCCGGGGGCATCGGGTGACGGTGCTGTCCCTGCCGGTCCGGCCCTACCCCTGGCGGCTGCTGGACAACCGCCGCCGGTGTCCGCCGGCCGGCGAGGTCGATCTCTTCCTGGAGGACGAGCTGTGCCATCCCTCGCTCCTGCGGGGCAATCCCTGGCAGGGCCCGGGCCAGCGGGCGCCCCGGGTGGCGGTGGTCCACCAGGTGCTGTGCGACGAGCCCCGGCCAGCCTGGCGCAACCGCCTGTACGCCCTGGCCGAGCGGCGCTACCTGGCCGCAGTCGACGGCTTTGTCTTCAACTCCCAGACCACCGCCACCACGGTGGCCAGCCTGGTGGCTGGCCGCCGGCCCTCGGTGATCGCGTCGCCGGCCGGTGACCGCCTGGGCTCGCCCTTGGACGAGGCAGCCGTGACCCGGCGGGCGCAAGCCTCGGGACCGCTGGCGCTGCTGTTCCTGGGCAACGTCATGCCCCGAAAAGGGCTCCTGCCCCTGCTTTCGGCTTTGGCCCTGGTGCCGGAGCCGATCTGGCGGCTCACGGTGGTGGGCAGCCTGGCCATGGATCCGGGATATGCCCGAAGGGTACGGGGCCTGGCAGAGCGGTCCGGGCTGGGCGGCCGGGTGGCATTCTGCGGCCCGCTCGCCGGCGACGCCCTGGCGAGGGTCCTGGCGGCCAGCCATCTCCTGTGCATGCCCTTTGCCTACGAGGGCTTTGGCATCGTGCTCCTGGAGGCCATGGCCTTTGGCCTGCCGGTCCTGGCCTCGATGCGGGGGGCGGCCCGGGAGACGGTGACCCCGGGCCGGAACGGCTTTCTCCTGGCTCCGGCCGACGGGGCCAGGCTGGCCGGCATCATCCGGCAGCTGGCCGCCGACCGCTCCCGGCTGGCGGACCTGGCGGTGGCCGCTCTGGCCCATTTCCGGCGCCAGCCGGGCTGGCAGGCGGCCATGGCCCGGGTGGCCGGCTTCCTGGAGGGCCTGCGGCATGGTCCCCGGTAAGCCGGCGGTCCGGCGGGCGCTGCCAGGGCTTTTTCTGGGCTGGGGCTTCCTGAACCTTCTTCTGGTGGCCCAGTACCCGGGGGTGTCTCTGGCCGAGCAGCCGCTGGGCCAGCTCTCTCCGGAGATCGTCTGCATCGTGGCCGGCCTGGCGGTGCTGGCCGGGCTGGGCATCCCCTGGCACCGCGGCTGGGGGCTGCCCCTGGCCGGGCTGGTTCTTCTGCTGCGGCTGTATGCCCTGGCCGAGGCCCTGGTGCCCTGGTACCTCAACCGGGCCTTCAACCTCCTCATCGACAGCCGCCATCTGGCCGCCATTCCCCGTCTGCTCCGGGACACCCTGAGCTTGCCGGCCGCCATCGGCCTGCTGGCCCTGGTCGTGGCCGCCACGGTGGCAGTGGGCTGGGGGATCCTGCGCTCCCTGGCTGCCATCCATCGCGGCCTTGCCACCCTGGCGCCCAGGCCGCGATGGATGGCGGCGGGCGGGAGCCTCCTGGCGGCACTGGCCCTGGCCGGCGTGCCGCCCCTGGCACCATCGCTGATGCCCGGGCTGGCCACCCAGGTGCGCTTCGCCTGGGACGCCGGTGCCATGGCGGACCGGCTCCAGGTCGAGGCTGCCGCCAGCCGGGCGCGGCTGGCGGCCATCCCTCGGCCCCTGGCCGGCCTGGCCGGGCGAAACGTCCTGGTCCTGGTTGTCGAATCCTATGGTCAGACCCTCTTCGCCCAGGAGGCCCTGGCCGGCTCCTTTCTGCCCTGGCTGGCTGCCTGGCAGGAGCGGCTGGCCGGTCAGGGCTTTTTTGCCGCCTGCCGCTTCTTCGTCTCCCCCACCTTTGGCGGCAGCTCATGGCTGGCCTTCTCCACCCTGGAGACCGGCATCCGGGTGGGCAATGATGCCGAGCTGCAGACCCTGGCCGCAGCGCGGCCACCCACCCTGGCCGGGGTCTTCCGGGCCGCCGGCCACCGCACCCTGTCGGTCATGCCCGGCACCACTGCCCCCTGGCCGGAAGGGGCCTTCCTGGACTACGACGAGACCCTGCTCGGCCCGGATCTCGGCTACCACGGGCCGGCCTTCGGCTGGTCCCCCATGCCGGACCAGTTCGTTCTGGACACCATCTTCCGCCACCAGCTCCAAGGCCGGCCAGGCCCGGTTCTGGTCCGCTATCTTCTCACCAGCAGCCACGCGGCCTTCAACAGCCAGCCGCCCCCGGTGGCCGACTGGTCGACCCTGGGGGACGGCGCGCTTTTCCACCGGCTGCCGCCGGTCCTCTTCCCGGTGACCTGGCCGGAGCTGAGCGGCGCCGCGCCGGCCTATCTGCGGGCCATCCGCTACGATCTGTCCGTCATCGCCGCCTATCTGGAGCGGTTGGTGGGCGACCGGGACCTGGTGATCATCGCCGGCGACCACCAGCCCAACCTGCGGGTCACCGGCGCCGGCGCCCCCTGGACCGTGCCCCTGCAAGTGATCAGCCGCGAGCCGGCACTCATCGCTCCCTTCCTGGAGCAGGGCTACACCCCGGGTCTGGTGCCCCGGGCCGACGGCCCCCATCCTGGCCTCGAGACCTTTCTTTCCGAGCTGATCGCGGCCTTTTCCCCGTAGCGCCGGCTGGCGGGGCCGGCGGCTGGGGGAGTAGCGTATGGACCTGATGGACAAGATGGACAGGATGGACAATTCGGAGACCAGCGCCGGCCAGCGCCCAGCTTCGCCCGCGTTGCCCAATGCAACGTGGCGTTGCTTTGTGCAACGCGGGCAGGCCATGGGCCGCCAGGGCTGCAGAGGGGAGCTGACGTGTATTGGTTGCAAAAACAATCTGTTATCGGAATGGCTTCCGCCTGGCACGGAATGTGAAATGCCAACTGGGCGAGGGCACGTCGACACCCCTTTCACCCATCACCCACAGACTTCGACCCGTGGAGGCACGACCATGAAACCGACCATCACCAGCTTCGACACCACCATGGCGGCTGCGGCCTTTGCCGAAGCCAACGAGCATGAAACCGCCTTGCGCCTGCTGGCCGAGACCCGGCCGGAGCCCCGGGTGCGGGTCAGCCGGCTGCAGCGCTGGCTGGCCGCGATCAGCTTCGCCGAGGCCGGCGAGCACGAGACCGCCCGGGCTATCCTCAACGAGGGCGAGCGGCCGGTGGCCCGGGTGCAGCCCCGCCCGGAGCTGCGCGCCTAGGCCCAGCCTCCCCCCGCCCCGAAACGAGAGCCGGGGCGCTGCCCGCAGCGGACAGCGCCCCGCGCCATCGGTCCTCGTTCCTTGCCCCGGCTACCGGGCACAGCCTTCCTGACCTGGCGGCAGGAGCACCAGGTCGATCATCTGGTCCAGCCGCTCCACCCAGTGGATGGTCAACGCCTCCAGGATCTGGGGCGGGATGCCCTCCAGGTCGCAGGCGTTCTTCGCTGGCAGGATCACGGTGCCAATCCCCGAGCGCCGCGCGGCCAGGACCTTCTCCTTGACCCCGCCCACCGGCAGGATCCGGCCGGTCAGGGTCAGCTCCCCGCTCATGGCCACATCCTGCCGGCAGGGCCGGCCGGTCAGAAGCGAGATCAGGGCCAGGGCGATGGCCCCGCCTGAGGAGGGCCCATCCTTGGGGATGGCGCCGGCGGGCACATGGACATGGACGTCGCAGCGGTCGAAGAAGCCTTCGGCAATCCCCAGCGTGCCGGCATTGCTGCGGATATAGCTTAATGCCGTCTGGGCCGATTCGCGCATCACCTCCCCCAGAGAGCCGGTCAGGATCAGCTCCTTGCCCCCCGGCATCTTGGCGGTTTCAATGAAGATGATGTCGCCGCCTACCTGGGTCCAGACCAGACCGGTGGTCACCCCCACCCGGCTCTCCAGCCCGGCCATCTCGAAGAAGAACTTGCGGGGTCCCAGATAGCGGTCCAGGGATTCCGGGGTGACCTCGATGATCCGGTCCCGGGGCTCCTCGTCGCCCACCACCCCTTTGGCGATCTTGCGGCAGACGGTGGCGATCTCCCGCTCCAGGTTGCGGATGCCCGCCTCGTGGGTATAGCTCTGGATGATCCTGACCAGCGCCGCTGGTGCGAAGCGGGTGGGGTGGCCGGCCAGGCCGGAGGCCCGGATCTGCTTGGGGACCAGAAAGCGGGAGGCGATCTGGAGCTTCTCCTCTTCGGTGTAGCCGGAAAAGTCGATGAGCTCGGCCCGATCCAGGAGGGGCGGCAGGATATGGTCGACGACGTTGGCGGTCATGATGAAGATCACCCCCGACAGGTCGAAGGGCAGATCCACATAATGATCGACAAAGGCGCCGTTCTGCTCCGGATCCAGCACCTCCAAAAGGGCCGCCCCCAGGTCGCCCTTGAGCTCCCTGCCGACCTTGTCCACCTCGTCCAGCATCATCACCGGGTTGGCTGACTCGGCCCGCCGGATCTCCTCGATGATCCTGCCCGGCCTGGCTCCGGCATAGGTCCGCCGGTGGCCGAGGAGCTCGGCCTCGTCCTTCATGGCGCCCAGGGAGATGCGCACAAAACGGCGGCCCAGGGCCTGGGCGATGGAGCGGCCCAGGCTGGTCTTGCCGGTGCCCGGTGGGCCGGCGAAGCAGAGCACCGAGCCGCTGGCCTCCTGTCGGGCCGCTCTCTTCCTCAGTGCCTCCCGGACCGTGGCCCGCACCTCGTCGAGCTTGAACGGCTTCGCAATATAGTGGGAGGCCCCCTTCTTCATGGAGAAGACCGCGGAGTCCACCGTGGCGTACCCGGTGACGATGACCACCTCGGTGTCCGGGGTGAGCTGCTTGGCCTTCTCCAGGACCTCCATGCCGCTCATCCCTGGCATCTTGAGGTCGCAGAACACCACCTGGAACTGCATGGCGGCCAGCTTGTCCAGGGCCGTGCTGCCGTCGCCGGCCAGCTCGACGGCATAGCCTTCTTTGGTCAGGATGTGCTGCAGGTTCTGCCGCGCCACTGCCTCGTCATCCACCACCAGGATGCGCGGCCGGTCGTCCAGCTTCAGGATCTTGACCGCCAGATGCTCCAGGACCCGGGCCTTGGTCCTCTCCAGGCCATAATGGTGCTCGTCCAGGATCCGCTCGGCGTGCGCCAGATCCAGGCGGTCGGTGGTCCGCTGGCTCCAGGGCAGGGAGATGAGATAGTTGATGTACGTGAAGCCGATGGTGTACTCCGACGAGGCCGGACTGATCCGCGCCAGGAGGGCGAGCTCCCTTTCGGCCACCCGCTGCACCGCGGCCGGCAGCGCCACCGACTCCACCATGGCCGTAAGCTCATCCAGGGTGGCAGCCTGGACCTTCTCCTCGGAGCTCTTGAAGAATCGCATCCGCACCCGGGTCCCTTGTGCCCGATGTGGCCAGGGTGTTGCACAATGCAGCATGGCTGCCCAGGGCCGCCGCTGGCCATACGGCGGATCCCGGCTCGACTATAGACGAGCCCGGGAAGGGCCGTCAACAGGGGGGCCCGCGCCGGGCCGGCTTCAGCAGGCGGCGGGGGAGGGCTGACCCAGGGTGGCCAGCAAGGGAAAGTCGTGCAGGCGGTGGAAGTCCGGCGCCGGCCCAGGTACCGGGAAGGCGGCCAGGTACTGCCGTCCGGCGCCCTGGCCGTGGATGGCGAAGGCATTGGCCCACGCCAGCCCCGACGGCAGAAGCACGGCCGGCAGGCGCAGCCGCCCCTGCCAGCGGCTGCCGTTGATGGAGGCGCAAAAGTCGGCCGGATGGCTGGCCACGACCTGCCGGATGCCGGCCAGGGACAGCACCAGATAGTGGCCGTGGGGTCCCATCTCCAGCTCCAGGTAGCGCTCGGCCGCCCCCACCAGGAAGAGCTCCACCACCTCGTGCTCCCAGAGCCGATCCCGGGGTCCCGGCGGGCCGCAAGGTGCCGGGTCCCCGTGAAAAGAGGCCTGGATCTCCACCTGGAGGAAGTGGCCGTCCGCCTGGAAGCGGACGGTGGCCTCCCCGGCAGCACCTGCTGGCTGGCCGTTCCAGAGCGCCGCGATCCGGAGACAGGAGGCCGGGATGATCACGGGGCAGCCGACAGGAGGCGGCGGGCAGTGGCAACGGCCAGGTCCAGGGCGACTCGGCGGCCGGCCACCTCACCGGCATCCCGCACCCCGCAGCAGCGGATCAGATGGCTCTCGGTAAAGCCGTACCAGCGGAAGAAGAAGCTGTAGCGCGGGAAGATGTCGGCAAAGGCCGTCTCGTCCGGATGGGCCTGGCACAGGACAAACACCGCGGCCTTGCCCGGAGCCAGCCGGCTGCGCCGGGGGTTGGTGACATAGTCCGGCACCAGAAAGGAGAAGGTGCGGTCGATGAAGGCCTTGAGCTGGCTCGACACCTCGCCGTAATAGGTGGGGGAGGCCAGGACCAGGATGTCGCAGGCAGCGACCGCTGCCAGCACGGGCGCCAGATCGTCCTGCAGGATGCAGTGGTCGAGCCTGGTCTTGCAGGCATAGCAGCCCTGGCAGCCCCGGTAGCTCAGGGTGTTCAACGGGAAGGCGGTGACGGCCGCGCCCAGCCGCTCCGCCTCGGCGAGAAAGTGCCTGGCCAAGGTGGCGCTGTTGCCGTGGGGTCTGGGGCTGCCCAGGAGGCAGACGACCTTCTTCATGAGCTTCTCCATGTGGGCAAGGGGGGGTGCCGGTGACCGGCGGCAGCAGGCCACAGAGGCTTATGTAGCACGGGCAACGCGGCTCTTCAACCCGGATCGGGCAAGCGCGGGCTCCCCGGCCTCCTGGTGTGTCCCGTGCCGCGACGGCTACGGCAACATCCTGCGGTAACGCTTGATGATTTCCTCGTTCTGCCGGTTGTGCTGCCTGGAACAGTAGATTCCCTAGTCATAGACAAGGATATGGCTGCGGTGTGGCCAGCAAGCAGCAGGATATTTCCTTGACGCGCCCGGGACAGGCTTGATAGACCAGAAGCCATGGCGCGGCGTTGCTTGCTCCTGTCGGAAGAACGGTTCTCAACAGGCCCCGGGGAAGGAGGCTCATGAAGGGCGGAACCGGTCGTCCGGCAGGCGTCGCAGCCGGCGAGGCGTCCCCCCTGTCTGCTTCGCAGGTCCCCAGTCCCCTGTCAACCGTGTTTCCTCACCTTGGAGAAGCTGTTCCCGCTGCCGGTCGTCCTGCCTCTGTTGTCGGGGCAGATCACCGCCTGCAGAGATGGGCTCTGGCAAGCCCTCCCGGCGCCGGGCTTCGGACGGCGGCCTGCGGGGCTCCGCCATACAATCCAGAAATCAAGGAGGCAGGGAGATGCAGATCAAAGGCCTTTGCGGCGTCACACTGCTGGCGCTCGTTCTTGGCGGCTCCAGCCTGTGGGCTGCCAGCGGCAACCCCGGGCTCTATACCCTGGATGCCGACTTCGACCAGGGCACCATGGTCAATGTCAACCACGAGGAGGTTGCCGATCAGCTGCAGCTGGACAGCCAACCGACACCCTTCGAATTCATCTGGGTGGCGGCCTCCAGCCGCGGCACCATCGTCAAGATCGATACCGTCACCGGCCAGGTGCTGGGCGAGTACTGGTCGGCCCCGGCGGGCCGCGGCCGGAATCCGTCCCGGACCACCGTGGACGGCAATGGCAACGTCTGGTCAGGCAACCGGGACGAGGCGGCCGGCAACTCCGGCTCGGCGGTGAAGATCGGCCTTCTGGAGAACGGTCAGTGCGTCGACCGCAACAGCAACGGCGTCATCGATACCTCCACCGGCCTCGGTGACATCAGGCCCTGGCCTGATCTCACCGACGGCGCCGGCGGGCCCGGCCCTGGCCAGAATGGCCTGATCGAAGACGCGGCCGACGAGTGCATCCTGGTCTTCCAGCGTCTGCCCGGCGCCCCCAATGTCCGGCATGTCTCGGTGGATGCCAACAACGACGTCTGGGTGGGCGGCTATCCGTTCGTGCCCACCCTCTTCTACCAGTTGGACGGCGACAACGGTGCCCTCCTGGCGTCGTTCTCCGCCGCCACCTTCGGCTGCGGGGGCTACGGCGGCCTCATGGACGGCAACGGCGTCCTCTGGTCGGCCAGCATCAGCCAAAGCAAGCTGCTGCGCTATGACCCGGCCACCCAGGTCGGCGGCTGCATCCTCGCCTCGCAGTCCTATGGGCTGGGCATCGACAGCAACGGCTTTGTCTGGAACGCCCTGTGGACCAACAACCAGATCCTGAAGATCTCCCCGGCGGGCGTCATCCAGCCCGGCTTTCCGAAGCCCACCGGCGGCTCCGCCTCCCGGGGGGTGGTGGCCACCGCGGACAGCGACATCTGGGTGGCCAACAGCGGCTCCAACACCGTCAGCCGTCTCGCCAACAACGGCGTCCTCCTGGCGACGGTTCTCGTGGGTAGCCAGCCCACCGGCGTGGCGGTGGATGCCGCGGGCAAGGTCTGGGTCACCAATCTGAGCAGCGATGACGTCATGCGCATCAATCCTGCCACGAATGCCGTCGATCTCACCGTCAACCTGGGGGCAGGGGCTGGGCCGTACAACTACAGCGACATGACCGGCAGCACCCTGATCGCCCCGCCCAACACCGGGACCTGGACCGTGGTCCACGACAGCGGCATCGATGGCGCGGTTTGGGGATTCATCACCTGGAATGGGGAGACGCCCGGGGACAGCCTTCTTTCGGTCACCGCCGCCAGCAGCAGCGACGGTACCGTCTTCGGCCCCACCGAGGTGGTGAGCAACGGCGTCGACCTCGGGGTGGCCGATGGCCGCTACCTCAAAGTGGCGGTCACCTTCCAGCGGGCCACCACCGGCGAGAGTCCGGTCCTCTTCGACCTGACCATCCTGGCCAACCGGCCGCCGGACTGCTTCCAGGCCGTGGCTGATCCGGCCCTGATCTGGCCCCCCAACCACCGCTTCGTGCCGGTGGGCATTGCCGGGGTCTCGGATCCCGACGGCGACCCGGTGACCGTCACCGTCACGGCCATCTTCCAGGACGAGCCGGTGGACAGCTACGGTGATGGCCGATTTACCCCGGACGGCCTGGGCACGGGCACCACCCTGGCGGAGGTGCGGGCGGAGCGGGCCGGCACCAGGAAGGTGCCCGGCGACGGCCGCTTCTACCACATCTTCTTCACCGCGACCGACCCGTACGACTTCACCTGCGATGGCGAGGTCAGGGTGGCGGTACCCCACGACCAGGCCAAGGCGCCTGTGGATGGCGGGCCGCTTTATGACTCGACCGCCATGAGTCCGTAAGGGGCCCGGGGGCAGGATCGACGAGGCCGGCGGGGGGGCCGGAATGGCGGGGGAACGGGCCGCAACCCGTTCCCCCGAATCTTTGTGGGCCACGGATGGGATGACCCCGACAGAAGGGCTTTGCCCTGTTCCGTGCAGCCGGCCGAGGAGACCGCCGGAAAGGCAGCTCGGACCTAGCCGGCGGCAGCCTGGCGTGGCGGCTTTTCGGCCTCGTCGTCGGCGGCGGGGAAGAGGATGCGCACCCGGGTGAACGTCCCTTCCTCGCTGTCGATCAGGAGACGGCCGCCATGGTCGGTGACAATGCCGTGGCTGATGGTGAGACCCAGGCCGGTGCCCTGGCCGGCCGGCTTGGTGGAGAAGAAGGGGTGGACGACCTTGTCCAGGATCACCGCCGGGATGCCGGTGCCCTGGTCCTGGAAGCTGATCTCCACCAGGGGCTGTCCGTCCACGATCAGGGATTGTGCCCGGATGGCGAGGGTCTTGTCCGGATGGGTGCCCGGGAACCGCCGGTTCAAAGCGTAGCGGGCGTTGTTGATGACGTTGATGAACACCTGCTGGATCTGCTGGAAGTGGCCGTTCACCCGGGGCAGATCCCCGGGGATCTCCATCGTCAGCGCGATGCCGTCCTTCTTGATCTGGGCCTCGGTCAGGGAAAGGGTCTCGGTCATGATCTCGGCCAGGGCTACCGGCTTTTTGACCCGTTCGCTCTCCCGGGCGAAGGATAACAGGGAGCGGACGATGACCGTCACCCGGTCTCCCTCCTTGATGATGCGCTGGGCGATGTCCGGGCTGACGGGCACCCCGGCCTCCATCTCGTCCAGAAGGATCTGGGCGAAGTTGATGATGGAGTTGATGGGGTTGTTGATCTCGTGGGCGACGCCGGCAGCCATCTCGCCCAGGGAGGCCATGTGGCCGGCCCGCATGGCCTCGGCCTGCAGGGTGATATCCTGCGCCACACAGACGATGCCTTCGAACTGCCCCTCCTCGTCCCGGATCACCGCGGCGGAGAACAGCATGCGCAGCCGCTGGCCGCTCCTGGTGCGGTAGACGGTCTCGACGTTGGAGACCGAGCGCCGCTCCGCCAGGTTGTCCAGGCCCAGGGCCTGGAAGAAGCCTTCGGGGAAGAGCATGCGCAGGGGCTGGCCCACCAGCTCCGCCTCCTGATAGCCCAGAAGATCACAGATCGCCCGGTTGACCGTGCGGATGGAGCCATCCGGATTGGCCACGACCAGGGTATTGATCATGGAGCGGATGATGTTGTCGGTGAACTTCTTGGCGACCAGCAGCGCCTGCTGCGAGGCGCGCAGGCGGCTGGCCATGGTGTTGAAGGACCGGGCCAGCTCGCCGATGTCGTCGTCGGAGTCGATGGCCACCTGGTGGCTGAGATCGCCTTCGGCCAGGCGGCGGGTGGCGTCCACCAGCTGGCGGACCGGCCGGGCCAAGGCCCGGGCCATGCCCACGGCGTTGACCACCGTGGCGATCACCGCCAGAACCAGCACCGCCCCCAGGGTGCCCTGGGAGAACTCGGTCACGGCAAGGATCGCCTTGTTCTTGGCCTCGATCCGGCGGCCCACGTACTCGGCGGCGTTGCGGCCCAGCCGGACGATGCGGTCGGCGGTCCTGGTGGCCAGCTTTTCCATCTCCCGGGCCGAGCTGCCGCCGGCGTAGCCCTCCTGCACCTCGGTGGCGTAGGCGGCCAGGGCCTGCCGGAAGCTGCGGGCCGCGTCCAGGAGATCGTCGATGGTGGCCAGCTCGTCGGGGTCGCTGGCCATGTCCCGGATCTCCTCCACCTCCTGCATGGCCCGCTGGATGAGGAGATCGGAATGGGCCAGCACCCCGCTCTCCCCCAGCCGGTAATCGTAGAGGCGGTTCTTGGCCTCGGCTACCGTTTCGGCCACCTGATGCCATTTGCGCAGCTTCACCTCGTCCACGGTGACGATGGTGGTCAGGCGCTGGGCGTTCTCCGCCATGATGATGTAGGTGAAGATGCTCTCGCCAAAGATGATGACGAGCAGGATGCCAAGGCCCAGGTTGCGGGCAGCGCGGTAGGACAGGGGCATGATGGGCCGGGGAGGGGGTCAGTCTTCGGAGGGGAAGGTGCCCAGATCAATGCCCAGGGCGTCGATCATGAGGAACAGCGGCCGGTAATCCTCGTGCAGGGTGGGGATGAAGCGCTTGGCGCCGAAGCCGGCCAGGGCCTCCCGGCCGGCGGCGCTGTCGTGCATCCCCAGGAGCAGATCCCGCAGCCGCATCTTGAGCACGGGATTGACGTCCTTGCGCACGGCAAAGGTGTTGGAGGGCACCTCCGGCGAGGCGGCCAGCACGCTCATCTCCTGGGCGAAGGCCGGATACTCCCGGGCCAGGGCCTGGTAGACCTGGCTCTTGCAGGCGCCCACATCCGCTTCGCCGATGAACACCGCCCAGGCGGCCGCATCGTGGGTGCCAGCGAAGTCCACCCGGCCGAAGAAGTCCTCCAGGCGCACAACACCCTGGTTGCGGAAGTAGTACAGAGGATAGATGTAGCCGGCGGTGGTGGCCCGGTCCACCAGCACCAGCCGGCGGCCCTGCATGTCAGGGACCTTCTCGATGCCTCTGTCCCGGCGCGCGAAGATGAAGCACCGGTAGCTGGCGCTGTCATTGAGGTCCACCGGCCGAGCCAGGGGCTCGATGGCCGTCTTGGTCTGGGCGAGCACATAGCTGAAGGAGCCGAAGAAGCCGGCATCCGCGGTGCCTTCCGCTACCGCCTTGCAGATGCTGCAGTAGCTGGTCATGAGCTCCAGCTCCACCGGCAGGCCGAGCTTCTCTTGCAGGTACCGGGCGAGGAACCGGTAGTGCCGGCGTTGCTCCGAGACGTTTTGCTCTGGCACCAGGGCGATGACGAGGGGTTTGGTTGCAGGCGGGGAGGGATCGGGCGTGGGCCCAGGATCCCGGCGTCCCTCCTCGTTCGCCCAGGTGCCACCGGCCAACGCCAAGAGGAGCAGCAGGAGGAGGGACAGTCTGCGGGCGCCGGTCATGCTCACTTCGTCCCCCCCAACGGTGCGAAGTCCAGGGTCAGGATCTCGGAGATGTCCCCACAGCCGAAAAGGGGCTGGTCCACCGCGGGATCGGGCTTCCGGCCGGCGATCTCAAACCGGGAGACGCCGAAGCGGGCCTGCCGCCCCACCTGCAGGTGGACGTCGTCCGGCTGGCCGGTATCCAGGCGGCGGCTCAGCTCCACGGTCCAGAAGCCCTTCTGCCAGCGGCCCTTGGCCCGCACATCGCTCCGGCTACCGCCAGGCACCTGGCCGACAAAGCGGGGCACCTGCTCCCCCTGGAAGCCAACGGGCATCGTCGGCCGGTAGGCGGGCGGGCCATCATCCTCCACCCGGTGCAGGTACATGGTCCGGCCGCTGGCGCTGGTGAGCAAGACCGCATCCCTGGCCGGCTCGGTATCCAGAACGTCCAGCTTGTCGTCGGCAAAGCCCATGGGGTCGGTCCGGCAGGCCTTCCAGTACCAAACGTCCGCCCGGTACGGGCGGTCTGCGGTGAGGCTGAGATCCGCGTCCGCCGGCTCCATGGCCCATTTGATCACAAAGACGTCCTCCCGGTCGTTGCCGACGTCGTAGATGCCCAAGGTCTTGTTCCAGCGCCAGCTTTTGTGGGTGACATCAGGGGCCTCGTCCGGAAAACGGACCAGGATGGCGATGTCGACACCGTTGTAAGCGGCAGACAGCTCCATGGGGATCCCGGCCACCTTGTCCACGGTGCGAACGGCGGTCGCCGCCCGCCAGACCGGCTCCCGGGCCTCGCCGTCCACCTGGAACGGGATGCCGGTCCAGGCAGCGGCCAGCGTCTGGTCGGCCAAACCGCTGGCCGGGCAGAGGAGGATGACCAGAAGGAACGGAAGGGCGCCAGCAACCATGGCCTGGGTCCTTTGGGCACAACCGCCGCCACCGGCTGGCAAGACCGCCGAAACGCCGCACATGGCGCCAAGAGTAGCACAGCCGGCGCCGGGTTGGCAACGGAGGCCGGACGGCATCAGTCACCGGTCTGTGACGGTAATGCGCGTGGATCCGCCTCCCGCCGGGACCGGCCCAGCCGGGGGCGGCGGCAGGCGGCTGACCAGGCCAGTGGCCAGGGCGGTGAGCCCGCCGGCCAGCCAGAAGGCCGCGGCATAGCTGCCGGTCGCCTCGGCCAGCAGGCCGGCCAGGGCCGGGCCGGTGACCTGGCCGCCGGCGAAGATGAAGGTGACAAGACCGAAGACCCGGGTGGCCCGGGTGGGGGCTACCAGATCGGCTACCAGGGCAGAGATGATGGAAGGGATGCTCCAGGCTACCAGGCCGTAGCAGGCCACCGACAGCCACAGGCCGGCACCGGGGCCGCCACCGGCCATGAGCAGGTAGGCGGCGGTCTGGCTGGCAAAGACCAGGGCCAGGGCCCGGCGGCGGCCGATGCGGTCGGACAGGGCGCCGAGAACCGGGCCGGAGGGCAAGGACAACATCCCGACCCACGACCAGAGATGGCCGGCTTCCGTGGCCGGCAGGCCGCGCTCCTGGACCAGGGTCACCACGAAGAAGGTGGCGTAGATCACGTAGGTGAAGCCGAACAGGAAGTAGATGGTGCCCAGGCGCAGCACGGTGCCGGTCAGGGAGCGGGCAGCCGTCTGGCCGGCAAGGCCCCTGGGGGGGGCATCGTCTGCCGCCGGCAGCGCCGGAGGCTCCCGCATGACCAGTGCCGCCACCAGGGCCGCCACCAGCACCGCTCCCCCCAGCACCAGCCAGGGCAGCCGCCAGCCCTCTTCGCCGCCGGTCGCCTGCAGCCGGGGCACCAGAGCACCGGTGACCATGATGGCCAGGCCGCTGCCCGAGACCACCAGGCCGGTAGCCCGGCCGCGCTGCCGGCGGCCGAACCAGGACGCCACCAGGGTCATGGTGGGCACGTTGGCCAGGCCGCTGCCCGCCCCGGTGAGCCCGTAGAGGATGAGGATCGGCCCGAGCCCGTTGGCATACCCCACCGACACCATGGAGCCACCCACCAGCACCAGGGCCAGGCTGATCAGCCATCGCCGGGGCGGCCGGCGGCCCGAAAGGCCGCAGGCCAGCACCGCTCCCAGGTAGCCCATGAAGTTGGCGGTGGACAGATACCCGATCCGGGCCGGCGACAGGCCCAGGGGCTCCACCATGGCCGGCAGCAGGGTGCCGAGGGCAAACCGCCCCAGGCCGAGGCAGGCGAAGAGGGTCAGGGTCCCGGCCAGGGCCACCTGCCAGCGGCCAGGGTGGTCCCTGTTTCCGGCCATCATGGGAGACCTTCCTGCAGGCGGGCTTTCAGAACATCAGGCTGCTGCGGGCGAAGCGAGCGATCTTGAGCAGGGCCTCGTTCATGGCCTCCAGCCGTTGGGCCATGGTCACGATGACGTGGGTGAGGATCTTGTCCCGCATCTCCGGGGAGATCTTGGCAAAGAAGGCCTCGTCCATCTTGATCACCATCGCCTTGCTCCCAGCCAGCACCGTGGAGGAGCGGGGCTTGTGGGTGAAGAAGGACATCTCGCCGAAGAGGGCGCCGGGGGCCAGCTCCGAAAGCGGCTGGTGCAGGCCGCCCTTGGTGACCTTGAGCTCGCCACTCACCAGGAGGTACATGGAGCGGAAGCTGTCCCCTTCCTTGATGATCACGTCCCCCTCGTTGAAGCCCAGCATGCTGTGGTCCAGCTCCGCGAAGGCCTTCTTCTCGGCCTCCGTGAACCGGGCGAACAGGGGCATGTCGCGGATCATCTCGACCAGGGACATGGGTGCCTCCTTGTTCCGGGATTGAGGCAGGAGCGGCTGGCCGGGGACGGCGCGGGGCCAAAGCTGGGCTCACTATAGCAACCAGGCGACCACATTGCAAAATTCTTCCTGACCCCCGATTCAAAGCAGATCCTGCAGGCGGCGCACCTGCTCCGGGTCAAGGTCCTCGAAGCGCAGGCCAATACCGGGCACCACCATGGACCGGCCCCATTCCTGGCACCAGCGCACCTGGGCGCGCAGCCGTGGCAGGTCGTCCCCCAGCTCCCGGATCGTCAGCCACAGCATCTGGCCCACCTGCCAGGGCCCGGTGGTGACCACGAAACAGCCGCCCCGGGACAGGTTCATGGTCACCGACCGCTCCCCCTGGCCGGCCGCTGATTAGCCTGCCGGCTCCAGCAGCACGTTGAGGTGGATCACCTTGCGGGCGAGGGCCCGGGCGGTGCGGGCGGCAAAGCTCCGGCACTCTTCCCGAATGAATTCCTCCAGGGTGCCGGTCTCCCGGATCTGGCCGGCGTACAGGGCGTGGACCCGGTGATCGCCGGGGCTGACCCGCACCTGCACCACCGGGAACTGTTCCAGAATGGCCTGGGCGTTCTGGCGATCCCCGGGCGCGGCCTTGAGGCGGGTGGGCAGATCCAGGAGCACCCCGTTGTAAGGGCTCTTGACCATGGTCGCCGGCACCGCCGCCAGGCTGTCCACGGCGTCGGCCTCGGCTTCGCAACGAGCGATGGCGGCCAGATACTGGTGCCGGGCCTCGCCCGGCTGGCAGACGAGAAGGAGGCGCAGGGCCATGGGCAGCTCTCCCGAGGATGGAAGACGAGGCCGGGTGGCCGAATGTCGAACGTCGAGTCAGGAATGTCCTACCGCAGAAGGGACCGGCAGAGCTGAGCCGAAACAGCAACGACCGGTCCCTTCCATCTTCGGAATTTCTTGGTGGACATCGGCGGTTCATCTTTTACGGTAACCGAAGCGGGCTGGTGGAAGCAACGGTGGGGCCTTTGCGCGGAAAGAGTGTCAGCGGGTCGTGCATGGCAGGCAGAGAATTGCCGCACCTTGCCGATCAGTGGGCGTGGCCGCCGGCCGCCTCTTCGGCCTGGCCATGTTCGGTGGCCGGTCCCCCTGCATCGTGATGCGCCGCCGCACCTGCGATCAGGCCGTGCAGCCCTTCCACATAATGGGTGAACACCACGTAGGCCTCGACGAACGCGCGACCAGCAGCCACGGAGTCGCCGGCATGCCGGTGGGCTTCCCGGGTCCGCTGGAAGCGCTGCCGGATGCCGGCCGCCAGGGCCCCGGTCAAGGTGTCGACGAGTTGGTCGACGTTGCCGGTGGCCAGGGCCTGGTCGGCCAGGGCTACCGCCGGATCCACCGCCGTGCCTGGCTTGAGGCCGGTATAGGGCGCCCCTTCCCCGGCCCGGTGGATCCGCACCAGGGTTTCGAAGAAGTACCGGTCAGCCAGCTCCCGCGCCTGGTCCCCCGTGGCCCGTACCGCCAGGGTCTTCTGAAAGGCCTCCCGGATTTCCTCCTCGTTGTCCGCCTGCACCCATTTGAGGAGCGGGGTGATGTCGCCCTTGTCCAGGGCTGTCCGGGCCGTCGCCACCACCGGCCCGTCCAGGGTGTCGCAGTGGGTGAAGCCGGTGGCGGGCTGCAGGCCGGCTCCGGCCAGCAGCACCAGAAAAAGCCATGTTCCCATCCGTTGTTGTGTCTTTGTCATGGCAAGTCCTCCTTGTGGTTTGTTCCTTCTTCTGCTGGATCACCGGGCCCCTGTGACAGAGCCGTACGCTGCGGATGGATGTTCCGGGCTCAGGATGGGGCCCGCCTCTCCCCGACGATGCGGCCGTCCAGCACCTCGAAGGTGCGGTCAAAGCCTTCCACCATGCGGCGGTCGTGGGTGACCACCAGGATCGCGGAACGGTTCTCCCGGGCAAGCCGTTTCAACAGCTCCATGACGTGGCGACCGTTTTCCGTGTCCAGGGCGGCTGTCGGCTCATCGGCCAGGATCACCCGTGGCCAGTTGGCAAGGGCCCGGGCGATGGCCACCCGTTGCGACTCGCCCCCGGAGAGGTTGGCCGGATAGCTCGTCAGGCGGTGGCTGAGGCCCAGCTCGTCGAGAAGCCCTTGCGCCCTGGTCTGCGCCTCCTTGCCGGTCACCCCGTTCAGGTGGAGGGCCACGGCCACGTTTTCGAGGGTGGTCAGAAAGGGGATGAGGTTGTGGAACTGGAAGATGAAGCCCAGCTTCTCCCGCCGCATCCTTTTGAGGTCGAGCCCTGGCACCCAGCCGTCGGCCACCACCAGGTGGCCGTCCAGGAGAACCTTGCCCGCCGTAGGCTCGGTGATCAGCCCGATGGTGGTGAGCAGGGTCGACTTGCCCGAGCCCGACGGCCCGAGGATGGCCACCAGCTCCCCGGGCTTGACCTGCATGGTGGCGCCGGCGAGGGCCCGGACGGCGGTGTCGCCCTGGCCGTAGGTCTTGCTCAGCCCCTCGGTCTCCACCGCATACATGGCCTACCTCCCCAGGGCTTGCGCCGGGTCGACCCGCATGGCCTTCCTGATGCCGGCAAGGCTCGCCAGCACGCAAATCGCCATCACGATCACGAACAGACGCTCAAGGTCGAAGGGCAGAAGCTCCACCCGGCGGGGGAACCGGTCGTAGGTGAGGTGGGTGAGGCCGTAGCCCAGCCCGTAGGCGATGGCGCCCATGAGCAGCGACTGCTGGAGGATGAGTCCGACGATGACCCGGTTCTGGGCGCCGATGAGCTTGAGGGTCGCGATGACCCGCAGCTTGTCCAGGGTCATGGTGTAGATGATGAGGGAGATGATGACCGTCGAGATGGCCAGCAGGATGACGCTGAAGAGCCCGATCTGCTTCTTGGCTTTCTGGATCATGCCCTCGGTGAGGATCAGCCGCTGCTCGGCGTCGGAGATGGCACGCAGGTGGCTCCAGCGGTCGATCCGCTCCCGGGTGGTGCCGAGCCCGGCACTGGGGTTGAGGCGCACCGCCAGCGCGTTGATGATGTGGATGTCGCTGGCCAGTGCCGCCGCCTTCGAGGGCAGTGCGTCACGCTCGGCCGGGGAGATACCCTCCCAGGTGGCGACCTGGGCAGCGAGCCGGGCACGCTCGTTGCGGATGGCGTTGGGGTCGTTCTTGAACTGCACCTCCTGGGCGTCGGCGAGAGTCACAAAGGCGGCCGGGTCACCACCGGATGAGACCATGCCCCGGGTGTGTCCCACCACGGTGTACCTGTCTCCGGCCAGGGCGAGGCTGTCGCCAAGAGGGATTCCGAGGGCCTGATCCACCACGATCTCGTGATGCTTGCGGTTGATGCCCCGGCCGGCCACGATTCCCTGCGGCCCGCCGAGCCCTCCAGGCTCGTAGCCCACGAGGAAGAAGCGGAGGATGGCGCCATGACGCTCGATCTGGATGTTTTGAAAGGACAGGGGCGAGGCCTGGGCCACGCCCGGCACGGCCCGGACCCGGTCTTTGGCCGCTTCGGGCAGCCGGGAGGTGGCAGCGAAGGGGCCATTGGTGTGCTGCTGCACCACCCAGAGGTCGGCGCCGGTGCGATCCAGGATGGAGAGTGCCTCGGCGATGAGGCCGCGGTAGATGCCCAGCATGCTCATCACCACCCCGAGAAGCAGGCCCAGGCCCAGGCAGGTCTGGAGGAACCGGCTCTTCTGGTGCCAGATGTCCCTTACGGCTAGGTTCATGGCAGCACCCGGACCCTCGTCCCTTCCTGGAGCGCCCCACGCTGGCCGGCGGCCGCCAGCGCCACTGTCTCCCCTGCGGCCAGCCCGGAGACGATCTCCACAAATCCGGTCCGGTCCTCGATACCGGTGGTCACCTCCCGAAAGGCGAGGCGGTCCTGGCGAGCCACCCAGACACCAAGAGCCTCCCCCCGGCGGGCAAGGGCCGCGACGGGCAGGCTGGGCGCCTCCAGGACCCGGCTGGTCTCGATATACACCTCGGCCTGTTCGCCGATGCGGGTGTCGGTCCGCGGCTCGGCAAAGACGACATCCACCGCCAGCTCCTCGGTCTGCCGGTCGCTTTCGCGCTCGACCCGGGTCACCTGCCCGGCGAAGCGCTGGCCGGGGGCCGAGCGCAGGATGATGGTCGCCGGCTGCCCCGCCCGGACGCCCGCCAACAGGGCCTCGTCCACGTGGGCCCTGACCCACACCGAGGCGGGGTCGACGATACGGAAGATCGCCAGTCCAGGCGCCGCCATGGCGCCAGCCTCCTGGCCCCGGCTGATGATCATCCCGTCCAGGGGGGCAAGGATTCTGGTGTCGGCGAGCTGCACCCGCGCCGCAGCCAGGGCCGCGGCCGCGGCCTGCTCCTGTTCCCGGGCCGCCGCCAGGGCCGCCTCGCCACGGGCCATCTCCTCCAGTGCCACCTGCCAGGCCGTCTCGAACTGCTCGGCCGTGGCGGCGGCCACCAGACCCGCCGAGGCGAGATCGCGGTAGCGCTGGACGTTTCTCTCCGCCAAGCCCAGATTGGCCCGCGCCTTCCCCAGGCCAGCCATCTCGGCGCGGACGATCGCCCCAGCCGCCCGGGTCTGGGCCTCGGCAAGACGCACCTGTTCGGCGATACCACTGGCATCAAGCTCAGCCAGGAGCTGGCCCGCCCGCACCTCATCACCCTGATCGGCGTGCACCGCCAGGATGCGCGCGGTCAAACGGGCAGAGACCGGGACGAGCACCCTGGCCTCCAGGGTGCCGTTGCCATAGATCTCGGCGGTGAGATGACGGGGGGCGAGCCCGGTCCGGTGGACCGGCACCGGCGCCAGGAGCGTCTGGCGCAGCAGGAAAGCTGCCGCCAGGCCCAGGAGGGGCAAAAGCAGCAGGCGCCATTGTGAGGAGATGAAGCGGTGGAGTTGCATCGGACTGCCTTCCTGGGATAGACCGTCAGAGCCGGGGTGAAGGGAAAATGCGAACCTCTATTCACGTAGCAAGGTCTCGAAATTGTTCCACAGCCGCATTCCTTCCTCGGGAAGGGAGAAGGCGCCCCGGCTCAATGACCAGCGCAGCGTGGAAAACTGGATCATGCCGAGCAGGGTCACCGCCGTCTCCCTGGGGGCGAGGTCTTGCCGGATTTCCCCTTCCCGCTGTCCTGCGGCGACGATGCCTGCGATGGTCTCCAGATAGAGGGCGATGCGCAGGGCAAGCGGCTCCGCCAGGGTAGGGGGGCCCGAGTGGAGCTCCTCGGAAAAGACCAGGCGCGGGATGCCGGGATTGGCGGCGATCAGCTCGAGGTGGGCACGGAAAATCGTGGCCAGCTTGGCGAGGGGGGAGCCACTGCCCGCCGCCACCGTGGCCGCCCGGCCCATGACCATGGTGCCCACCTCCTCGGCCACCGCCCGGAGCAGCTCGTTCTTGTCCCGGAAGTGGCGGTAGATGTTGGCCACGCTCATGCCGGCGACCTCGGCGATGGTGGCGACGGTGAGCTCACGCACCCCCCGTTCGGCGATCACCCGCAAAGCCGCCTCCACGATCTCGGCTTGCCGCACGGCGGTCTTCTTCCTGGCGCCCATACCCTTCTCGCTTTGTGAATGAGTATTCGCATAGTACCGTTGGCCGTGGCGGAAGGCAAGGCCCAAGATGAGGGCGGCGGGGCAAGGGCCTGGTACCCACACATGGCAATCCGCAGCAATCATTTTCTGGGCACCGCGGTGAAGAAGTCGTGGGTGGCCCCGGCCGGTTCGGGTGGGCAGGCACACCGCCGGCACCACCGTTCACGGGGAGAAGACGAGTCGAAACCAGGAAGAACGGGGGGGAGAAAGACCACGAAGGGAAGAGCGGAAGGGTGGGAAGAAGAGCCTGCGGCCTTTTCAGCCGCCCAAGGTCGCCGAGCTTCTCACCGGCAAAACCTGCGGGGTTTCAGATCGGGGCGGTACTACCAGCCAGGCCTTGAGGTCAGGCTCTCCCCGCAGGATATCCAGTGAGGCCACCCCGGCGGCGATGAGCGCCGTCGCCTCCACCAGCCCCCGCCGGCCGAGGAGTGAGGGATCTCACGCACTCTCAACACCAACGTCCCCTGCCCCACAAAAATCCACATCGTTCCGCGGTCGCGCTCATGTCCCGTGGAATTTGTGGGTGGGTGTCAGGTCAGTAATACTCTGTTCTGCTGCGCAAGAAAGAGTTGTTGATGGCGTCAAAGGCTATTTGGTATTGGAAGTTCGATCGGTTATCGTAGTAATTCAAGTATACAAAGGTCGTATTCCTTAGTAGCCCGTTTGCTTCGTCAAAGAAGAAGCTTCGGTATATTTCTCTAACTTCAGCACATGGTGCAAGCACATCCCCTTTTGATCTTACAGATAAATAGAAATCGCCTACAAGTGCAAACTCATATTCTGGATATATCCTCCTTAGCGCATCAAGTCGCTCGATATCCTCCGCTGGATACTCGGAGCAGCATCCTCCATTGCCGAGCATAAGACAAAGAAACGCCAAGTACAGAACGTACTTGATTGCCGTTCGCTTAGCTCTTTGCTGCTTCATACGATTGTGGGTGGGTTAAGCTAGGCCATGTCGGCGACACGTACCACCCGCCACAAGGACCTTGCCAGTGTAGCGCGTAGGTTCCTATCCGGTCTTGCCGGCACTGGTAGAGTTTTGCGCCATACTGGAGATCAATGCGCATTGCCCATGCGCATCACGGAAAGTCCTCTTCCTTCCTGGATAGCCCGTTGAATACCAGCCTCATTGGCCAATATGTCCTCAACTTGAAAGGCCCACGGTGAATCTCCTTCCAGCCTGCCGGATATATTCGTCAGATCGTACATGACAAGGCCAGCAGTTCCCGTTTTGGCCAAGTTGAGCAGGGAGTTGACCGTCTGAGTGCCCAGATCCCCGTTGTCTCGTGCCCAAGGGAGCCCCGACAGTCGGTGGTCTGAGCTTGATCGCCTGAAATCGCGG
>JBFMBH010000059.1 GCA_040755095.1 Thermodesulfobacteriota bacterium | reverse complement strand
GCAAAGCCTCAAGGTGCCGCCCCCGGCACCGGGGACCGCCCGCTCGTCGCCGGGCCGGATCGTCCTCCTGCCCTTTGCCGACTATTCCCAGGGGGATGTGCTGGGCCCGGCCTTCCGCCGGGATGTCGCCATCATGGAGGCCTTCACCGATGCCCTGGTGGCCCGGGGCTTCCGGATGCCGGTCCAGGAGGATGTCTTCCAGTATCTGGTCGACCAGAAGATCATCCAGTTGGTGGCGTACGACCGCAAGCAGAGTGGCGCCTCCACCCGGAGCCTGGAGGAGGAGCTGGCCGGCGACTGGTCGGAGGCCATGAAGGCCGAGATCTCCGGGCTCATCGCCCAGGAGCGACAACGGACCCAGGCCGGGAGCGATCCCGCCGGCAACCCCCTGGCCCAGCCGGGCACCCACGGCCTGCACGCCAAGGAGCTGGCCAGGCTGGGCCAGGCCTTCAACGCCCGTTATGTCCTGCGCGGCCGGATCATCCAGTACGACCGGGGCACCGAGCCCACCTGGGATCCCTTCAAACGGGGCTTCCTGCCGGTCTTCTTCGGCGCCACCAACCGGCTCATGTACGGGATTGCCCGCAGCGACTCGTACGACACCATCGGCCAGACCGCGACAGGGGCCATCCTGGGCGGTGTGCTCGGCCACGAGGCCACGACCCCCTTCTCGCCCCCGGACCTGATCACCACCACCACCACCAGCGGCCCGCCCCTGGCGCCGGTCACCACCACCTCCACCTCGGAAGTGGGCGGCTTTTCCGACTACGACTCGCTCAACACCCTGGCCTGGGGGGCGGTGGGGGCTGGCGCCGCCTACCTGGCCTCCAAGGGCGGGGTGGCGCCCCAGGCGGTGGTGGAGCTCAGGGTCTGGGTCCAGGACAGCACCACCGGCGATGTGCTGTGGACCAACCGGGCGGAGGTCAAGGTGGCGCCGGAGACGATGTTTGCGGCCAGCGACGATCAAACCCTCTTTGGCACCGCGCTCCGGGAATCCGTGGCCTCCCTGGTCCACGACTTCGCCACCCGGGTCGACCTGTAATTCCCACCCCGGACGGGGCAAGGGGGTGCCAGGCCGGGCCACGGATCGCCCCCAACCAAGCAGCCGGGCCCGGCCACCGGGCTCCGGCTGCCAGCGTCTGTGGGCCCGGGCCGCCCCGGTGCCGCCGGAGCCCGCCAAATCGGAACTGACGAAGGAGCGGTCCCACTCCGGCCCGACACCGGGCTTCGCTGCCCGGTGCCAGCCGGGCGCCTTACCATCAACCCGTGCTACGGGAGGATGCCCTCCATGCTGCGCCCCGTTGACCAGGCCCGCCTCCGCCGGGCTCCGCTCGCCGCCACCCTGCTCGCCGCCTTCTTCTTGGCCCTGATCACGGGGCTGGCCATGGCCCCGGTGGCCCGCGCCGCTCTGGAGGGCGTGCCTTTTGCCATCTCGGGCAGCGGCGAGCAGGCCGACCAGCAGAACCCCCACATCGTCGCCCTGCCGGATCACGATCTGTGGCTGGTGATCTGGGAGGACTGGCGGAACTGGCAGACCACCGGCGCCGACCTCTACGGCGGCTTTGTCAATCTGAACGGCACCGCCTGTGGCAGCCCCTTTGTCATCAGCAACGCGGCCGGCAACCAGACCGTGCCCCAGGCAGCCTACCGGGATACCCCCGACGACAGTGACGATACCGTGCTGGTGGTCTGGCAGGACACCCGGGGCGACGGCGACGGCGGCTTCATCTACTACCGGGGCCTCAATGTCAGCGCCCTGGCCGCCGACTGCTCCGGCCTGGTGCTGGAGCCGGCCCAGGAGCAGGAGGTGTCCTTTGTCCAGACCGCGACCTACATCGACCCCAGCTATCTGACCGCCCCGACCGGGGACACCCTCCGGTCGCGGAAGCTGCCCAAGGTCGCCTTCGATCCGGTCCGGGACCGGTTCTGGCTCAACTGGACCGAATCCCGCACCTCGTTGCAGCAAGTCTCCGAGATCTGCTTCAATCCGAATAATCCCCATTTTGCTATGTGGGTGTTCGGGGACCCAGCCCTGCCGGGGTACGTATCCCTGGACGGGGCCACCCTGGCTGAGCTGCCCGGCCACCTGGGCTATATCCCTCTCATCTCCGCCGACCTCGGCCCCGCCAATGGCATTGCCACCGTGTTCTCCGGCACCCTGGTCAACCGGCCGGTGACCCCCCTGTATGTCAGCGCCTTGACCCTCATTCCTTACGCCGCGGAGATCCTGGACACCGCCGACGGCGCCACCGTGTACTTCGATCAGCCGGTGCTGCACCCGCCCATCCAGCCCGGTACCGTGGTGCTCCAGACCCAGCTCCCGTTCACCGAGGCGGCAGGCACCGGCGATGGCGTGGAGAGAAGGTTTACGACCTTCCTGGCCAATGCCCCGGTGCTGCCCGGCACGGTGCGGATCCAGGCCGGGGCCGATGTGGTGACGGATAACGGCAGTGGTGTGCTGGCCGGCAATGGCACCGGCGTGGTCAACTACACCACCGGCGCCGTGGACGTCACCTTCACGGTGGCGCCGGCCCTGGCCACCGCCGTCCAGGCGTCCTACACCGGCACGATCACCGCCACCGACAACGGCGCCGGCAGCCTCAGCGCCGGCTTGGGATCGGTCAACTACGATACCGGCCGCATTCTGGTTGCCTTTGACGTCATCCCGGCCAACGGCACCCCTCTTGTCATCGACTACCAGCAGCTCGTCTTCCTCCAGGATGACGGTGCCGGTGCCATGACCGGTGCGGGCGGCGTCGGGACCGTCAACTACACCACCGGCGCCGTCAGCCTCACCTTCGATGCCCCCCCGCTGGCCGGGACAGCCATCGCCATCGACTACTGGTACGGCGTGTACGCCGACGTCATCCGCAACCTGGGCACCAGCACCAACCGCCGGCTCTCCTCCACCGTGACGCCGCTACGGGAGACGTATGTCTACGAGTACTTCACCAATCTCACCAACATGACGGTGGCCTCAGACACCACTTCGCCCGAAACCCTGATGGCCTGGGAAGGCATCCGGCAGACCGCCACCTTGACCTGTACCTGCACCGACGTCAACAAGAACGAGGCCTGCGATTTCGGCGAGCCCACCGCTGACAGCCTTCTGACGGCGGCCACCGACGACGGCCTGGTCCATGTCTACAGCCTGTTCGACAAGATCATCCCGGTAGGTTCCGTCCCGACCCAGCGCCTGGACAACTCCTCGGCCCCCAACTACTACCCGTCGGTCGCTTTCGACCCGGTGCACCGCAAGTTCCTCACCACCTTCGAGGACACCCGCGCTGGCTCGGCCACCAAGGTCTATGGCCAGCTGCTGCACAGCGGCGGCGGCCTCTACAACGCGAACTTCATCATCAGCTACTCGGATACCGACGACGACGGCGCCCAGGATCCCACCGTGGCCGACTCCCGCCAGACCCGTCCCAGCGTCTCCTACGATCTCACCAACCAGCGCTTCTTCGTCACCTGGCAGGACGGCCGCAACTCCCGCGTCTCCCGGGAGAACCTGGACATTTACGGCCAGTTCGTCGACTCGGAAGGAAGCCTCCGGGGCGATAACTACCCCATCTCCATCGCCGAGGCCAACCAGTACAACCCGGCCACCGCCTTCAACCTGGCCAACCACCAGTTCCTCACGGTCTGGAAGGATGCCCGGGATACGGAAAACGCCTTCTCGGACATCTTCGGCCAACGCTTCTCGCTGGGGCAGCCGCAGCTGGTGCTGCTCAACACCGACGACACCGCCCTCATCCCACCGCTCCTGAACTACGGCCAGCTGGTGGCCGGCCAGACCTCCTTCCAGCCGGTCAAGGTCCGGAACACCGGTGACGCCACGGTCTTCATCGACTGCCTCACCGGCGCCGACGACCTGCCCTTCACCAGCGACCCGGCCTTCGGCATCAACTCCCTGCCCGGCCAGCTGGCGCAGTGCGAGTGCCGGACCGGCGGCCAGCCGGACTACGCCGCCTGCGACACCGGCCCGGGCAGCACGGAGACCCTGGCCCTGGTGCCCTCCGGTGAATACACCCTCTCCGTCGCCTTCTCACCCCAGGCCGAAGGCACCTTCATCAGCCAGTTCGCCATCCAGTCGGATGCCTCGTCGCCGGCGGTCTTCCTGCAGGGCCTGGCCCTGGCCGATGATCCGCCGCCCCAGGCCAACATCAAGGTCACCCCCAGTGCATTGGATTTCGATGCCAGCGGCGAGACCATCGTCGGCCAGACCCGCTCCATGAACCTCACCTTCACCAACGACGGCAACGTCGACGTGCGCGTCACCGCGGTCGACCTGCTGCCCACCACGCCCTTTGCCATCTCGGGCCTGGCGGCGGGCACCGTGATCCCCAAGGGCTCCGCCATCATCACCGTGGTCACCTTCTCACCCCAGGCTGCCACCACCTCCACCGCCAACCTTTCGGTGCTGTTCGATTCCGGGGTGCAGCCCGCCGAGGTCACCTTCCGAGGCACGGGCAGCGCCAACGCTGCCATCGGCTTGTCCGCCCTTAACCTGACCTTCGGCAACGTCCTGGTAGGCCAGACCCGGTCCCAGAACGTCCTGCTCACCAACTCCGGGGACGTGGATGTGCGGATCACCGCCATGGACTTCCCCTCTGGCACCCCCTTTGCCATCACCGGCTTCGGCAGCGGCACCGTCATCGCCAAGGGCACCTCCATCAACGCGGTGGCCACCTTCAGTCCCACCCAGCCCCAGGCCAGCTCGGTGGACGTCTTCCTGCTGTTCGACAATGGCCTGCCGGATATCACCCTTTCGCTTGCCGGCACCGGGGTGGCCACCCCCAGCCTGCAGTTCAATCCATCCACCCTGGCCTTTGCCGACACCAATGTCGGCGAGATCCGCTCCCTGAACTTCACCATCAGCAACACCGGGGACCGCAACGTCCAGATCCTGGCCGTGGATATGCCCGCCACCGCCCCCTTTGCCGTGGCCGGCGTCGCCGCTGGCACCGTCCTGGCCAAGGGCTCGTCCCTGGCCACGGTGGCCAGGTTCTCGCCCAGCACGGCCGCCAGCCACGTGGCGGTGATGCGCCTGGTCTTCGACTCCGGGCTGGCGCCGGTGGAGATCGCCTTCAGCGGCCGCGGCCTGGACACCAGCGTCCAGATGGCACCCTCTGCCATGGCCTTCGGCTCGGTGGCCACCGGCAGCACCAGCACCCAGACTCTGTCCATCGTCAACACCACCTCGTCGGCGGTGACGGTGAGCCAGCTGAGCGTGCCGCCCCCCTTCGCCCTCACCGGCATCGACAATGGCAGCTCGGTGCCGGCCAATGGCACCCTGTCCGGTACCGTGACCTTCGCGCCCACGGCACCCCAGGTCTACACCGGCACCCTGTCCGTGACCCTGGGCAGTGAGACCACCGCCCGCACCGTGGCCTTGAGCGGCACCGGCACCAACGCCGACCAGATCTACACGGTGGAGAGCCACACCGCCGAGCAGGCCTACCCCTTAATCATCGACACGGTTACTGCCAAGACCGGGGCCCTCTACATCCTTCTCGGCCATGTGCCGCTGTCCAACGGCACCACCTACGCCGTCACCGGTACCGGCCAGCTGCGGCCCTTTGCCAGCCGCAGCGGCCTGGCCGCGAACTGGAACACCCTGTTCTACGCCGCCAGCCCCGCCGGCATCGACTCGGTGGATCTGGGCACGGTCAGCCTGCAGGCCCTGGGCGGCACACTGTATCTGGGCAGCTTCGTGGAGGACAGCGTCGTCGCCTTCGACGCCGCCGACTCCCTGGTCCGGTTCATGAACCTCACCGTGCACACCTTCACCGGCGAATGGGAGCTGACCTACGACTGGAGCGGCGACGAGTACGTGCATCCGGACCACCTCCTGGTCCTGGACCGGAACGGCCGCCTGCAGGGAGCCATGGGCGCCTACAACACGACCAGCGCCACCAAGCCCCTCTTCCTGTCCCACGGCACCGGCGACGGCTACCTCATCGCCTACAACGACGGCCGCTTCACCTACATCTTCACCATCGCCACCCTGGACGCCGACTCCTTCGAAGGCACCTGGACGTATACCGACGGCATCTCCACCTGGCCGGCCGAAAACGTGCGGGGCACCAGGATCCAGTAGCCACGGCGAACACCCCCGAAAAACCGCGAGCCGCCAAGTCCCTGGCGTGGGGACTTGGCGGCTCTTCTTTTTGGGCAGGGCACGGGCCGGCCGGCGCTCCCCGCATCGGGCAGATCCCCGGCGGGCTGCTCGGACCGATCCGACCCATCCGGCCGATCCGTCGCATCAGACCCGCCGGCCCAACCCAGCCGCGGCGGGTGCTCCGTGGCGGCGCTGCTGCCGCCAAGCCTCGATCAGGCCCCGCACCCGCTCCGGCCGGTCGGTCATCACCCCATCCACCCCGCGATCCAGGATCGGGAACAACTCCTCCCGGGTGGGCCTGCCGGCCACCGCATCGATGGCCGGCGCCATCCAGGTGAAGGCGGTCAAGAAGACGTGCACCGCGCCTTGGCGTCTCTGAACGGCCTGGATGAGACGCTCGGGCGTGAAACGACGATGACAGGTCGTCTGCAAGGCCTGGCGGTTCTCCATGTCCGCCGGCAGCAGGTGCCCGAGCCAGGCGGCAAGCACCCCCGGCAACGAGAAGCCGGTCGGGTAGCGCTCGCCACTTTGGCGGCGGAAGGCGACCAGGCTTGCCCGCCTGGCGCTGGTGACCAGCGTGACGCGACGCGGGCTGCGAAGGCGATCCAAGAGCGCCACAAGCTGCTCAATATCGGCCGGGGTGAAGCGGCCCTTCAGCTCGATGTTGGCGTGGTGCTCCGGAAATTCCTCCAGGAGCTCCTGGAGGGTCATGAGCAGGCGATCCTCCTCCCGCCTGACCCCGGTGAGATCCAGGGCAGCCATGGGCTTGTCGTCCCCGTTGGCCTCCAGCCAAGCCTCCGGATCCGCCACCCAGGCCTGACCCTGGAGATCCTGCCAGGTCCAGTGGCCGATGGCATTCTCGCTCCGGGTGCGTGCCCGCGGATAGCTTTCTCGGGCGTCCCGGAAGCAGCCGAGCCGGACATTGCTGAGCCCCGGACCATGCCAGACCACGAATTCGCGCTGCCGCCCGGTGCGGTCCCGGTCCAGCACATGGATATCCAGCTCCAGCACGTCGGCGCCCACCCGGACCGCATGCCGGAACCCCCTTCGGGTGCTTTCCGCCACCTCCCGGGCGCCGCCGCGGTGGGCGAAAAGAAGGGGCGTCTCCTGGCCGAAAACGGGATCGATCCTGACCATGGCTTCCCTCCCTGGCATCGCGCCCGGTTGGTTTCGACCGCCGCTGGCCACGGTGGGCTCAGGCGGCGGGGGCGAGGTCGGCGGGGCACGGCAACCGCCCTGTGGCCACCAGCCTGCGCCAAGGCACTATTGACTCGCCGCCACCCGCGGCCGCATCCTGAAGGGAGCGAATCCCTGCCGGAGCTGCGATCATGACGCCTTTCCTTCTTCTCGTGGCGCTCTTGGCCTGGGCGACGGTGGCGGCAGACGACTGCCTGGGCCGTACGGCCCCTCTGCCAGCGCCGCCCGCCGTGACCTCTCCTTCTCCCACCAATGACCGGACGCCCACCTGGACCTGGGCCAGCGGCGGCGGCACCGGCGTCTACCGCTACCGCTATGCCGGGATCGGCCCCTGGATTGAGACCAGCGCCACCGGCTTCACGCCGGCTGCGGCCTTACCGGCCGGCACGTTTACCCTGGCGGTCCAGGAGCGGGATGCAGCGGGCCGCTGGTCGGCCGCCGGGTGGAAGGCGGTGGAGGTCGACCTGACCCCGCCGCGGCGGCCGGCGGTCACCGCGGAGCCGCTGTCCCGAGACCCCACCCCCACCTGGCGCTGGCAGAGCCAGGGCGGCGGCATCGGCGTCTACCGCTTTCGGCTGGACAACGAGCCCTGGAGCGGCCCGACCCGCCAGCGGCAGCTCTTGCCGGCCGCCGCCCTCCTGGCCGGCGCGCACACCCTCCTGGTCCAGGAGCGGGACGCGGCTGGCAACTGGTCGGCCGCCGGCCGGAAGGTGATCGTCGTGGACCCCTCTCCCCGGTTCCACGGCGTGTGCCGGGGCGAGGGCGCCAACGCCACCTGCGTCCAGGTCGAGGGCTTGGGGCTGGACCGCTGCGGGCGGGACAGCGATTGCGGCCCGGGCCAACGGATCTATGTCGCGCCTTATGGCCGCGACAGCGCCCCGGGCACCTATGCCCAGCCGTTGGCCTCCCTGGCCGGTGCCCGGGACCGCCTCCGGACCCGCCGGGAAGGCGGTCCGCTCACCGAGCCGGTCACGGTGTACCTGCGGGCGGGAACGTATTGCTTGGCCGAGCCCCTGCGCCTCGAAGCCCAGGATTCCGGGACACCAGCGGCGCCCATTGCCTATTGCGCCTATCCCGGGGAAAGGCCGGTCCTGAGCGGCGGCGTGCCCATCGTCGGCCCGTGGCGGCCCGTCTCCCGGCAGATCTGGGTCACCCATGTCGGGCCGTTGCGCTTCAGATCCCTGTTCGTGGACGGCGAGCGGGCGGTGCGGGCCCGGGAGCCGGATGCCGGCGACCCCTTCCCCTATTACCGCATCATCCGCCGCGAGGACTGCCTCTACCAGGAGCCGCCCATCTGGCCGGACGCCTGCTACGACCGCTTCCGGTTCCGGCCTGGGGATCTGTCCGCCAGCTGGCAGCGGCTCCAGGACATCGAGATTGTCTCCCTGGCCCGCTGGCTCCAGCCGCGCTTCCGCCTGGCCCAGGTGGACGAGGCCGGCCAGCTGGCCCAGGTTTCTCGCACCATCGGCGACGGCTTCCTGTTCGGCTTCGACTATGATGGCAGGGATCGTTACTACGTGGAGAACTTCCTGGAGGGCCTCGACACCCCGGGCGAATGGTACTTGGATCAGACGAGCGGCGACCTCTACTACTACCCCTTGCCGGACCGGCCCATCACCGGCAGCAGCTTCATCGCCCCGCAGCTGGGTCAGCTCCTGCAGCTGGGGGACGTGGCGGCCATGGAGGCCCTGGTCCGTGGCTACTACGGGGTGTATGACGATCCCCGGTTCGGCTTCGAGGAGCAGGATTTCTCGGTCTCGGTCTGGCTGTTGTTTCCTGCCGGCAGCGCCAATCCGGGCTGGCCGCTCTCCAAGGGCAACGCCTATTTCGAGACCGGCTGGGGTGTCGCCAGCTGGAGCGAGGGAGAGGATCCTGTCCCGTCCGTAGATCTTTTTGTCAACGACGGCCGGGGGCCCCTGCCAGGGGTGTCGGCAGGCAGCCTGGCCCGCGACCAGTGGGGCCACTTCGTCTGGACCGTCGACCGGGGAGCCAACACCATCACCGCCTACCGGGACGGGGTCTTCGTCCAGGAGGTGAGCCTGCCGCCGGAATTCGGCAGCATCGCCACCAGTCTGCCCCTGGAGATCGGCCGCTATGCCGGCTCCATGACCTTCAACGGGTCCATGGACGAGCTGCGGCTTTTCGATCGGGTGCTCGCCGCCACCGAGGTCCAGTCCCTCTTCGAGGAGAACACCTGCTCCGGCCCGGCCCCGATCCTGGAGCTGTCCCTGGACGGCCACCTGAGCGACAGCGCCCCGGAGCCGGCCCCCGGCACCTGGCACGTCCAGTCGACCTTCGTCGACGGGCCGTTCGGTCAGGGCCTCGACTTCGCGCCGGCCGGCGGCGAGCCCCTCACCGGCCATCCGGCTTTCATCCATGACCTGCTCCTCTCCGGCCTGGAGCTGGCCCACACCGACTGGACCCTGGGTCCCCTGGGCAACCCGGGCTCCCAGGCCAACTACGCCCTGCAGGACAACCCCGCCGCGGTGGCCATAGCCGGCGCCGGCGTCACCCTGGAGCGCTGCCGGATCGCCCATACCGGCGCCGATGCCATCCGCATCTATGGCCAACGGGTTGCCGTCCGCGGCTGCCAGATCACCGATGCCGGCGCCGCCGGCATCGTCGTCGGCTCGCCCTGGTCCGCAGACTACAACTATCAGCTGGTGGCCAGCCTGGCCCAGGACAATCGCCTGGAGGACAACGTCATCCTCTCCTTTGGCCAGGTGTTCCGGGAAGGCGCGGGTATCACCCTCTTCATGGGGCCGGGCAACCGGATCGCCCACAACCGCATTGCCCACGGCGCCTATTCCGGCATCGCCGCCGGCTGGTGGTCGCCGCCGGCCTGGGGATCCCGGGCCGGCGGCAACATCATCGAGTCCAACGAGATCTTCGACGTGGTGCGCGCCCTGAACGACGGCGCCGGCATTTACACCAATGGCGCCCAGCCGGGCACCATCATCCGCCGGAACGTCATCCACGACATCGTCGCCACCCGGGAGCATCCGCCGGATGCCGATCTCCCCGGCACCTTCATCTGGGGCATCTACCTGGACGGCACCGCGGCCCAGCTGCTGGTGCAAGACAACCTGGTCTACCGTACCGCCTGGGGCGGCATCATGCTCAACAACGCCGTGTCCGGCAACCGGGACAACCTGGTGACCAACAACATCCTGGTGGACGGCCAGACCTACCAGCTCTGGCTGGGTGGTGCCACCCTGGACCGCTTCGAGCGCAATATCGTCTACCAGGCCGGGGACAGCCAGCTCTTTGCCATCGACACGCCTGACGCCATTGGCCTGTCCGACTACAACCTCTTCTTCGCCGCCCAGTCGCCCGACCTGGGGCCGGAGTGGCTCCAGTGGAGGAGCCTCGGCTTCGATGCCCACTCCATCATCGCCGATCCCGGCTTCGCCGACCCCAGCCGCGACGACTTCACCATTGGCCCCCCCTCCCCGGCGGTGACCGAGCTCGGGTTCGTGATGCCGGATCTCTCCTCGGTGGGACCACGGGAGGACTGAAGAGCGAAGACCGGCCGTCAGCGCAGATGGGGCTCCACCAGGTAGGCACGGCCGGTGCCGTCCGGCAGGGCGAGAAGCTGGACGGGCAGGCCGTTGGCGCGGCGGTAAAGGAGAACCGGCCCGATCCGGGATGAGACCGGCAGAAGGAGCTTGTGCAGGTGCTCGCCGCCCGGGCCCGGGATGGCGGCCCGGGCCCGCACCTGGCCTTTGCCGCCCAGGGTCACCGCGGTCAGCCGCCCTTCCCGCACCACCCCCCGCTCCACCAGGCGGGCCAGCTCCCGCCGCCGCTGCCGGTAGATCAGAGGCACCCCCCCCAACAGGAGAAGCATCACCACCAGGAGCAGCCCGGGTATGGCCGGCGGCATGGGCAGAACCCGGCCGCCCTGGATGCGGCTGACCGCCGGATTGCCGGGCAGGACCTCGATGGTCACATCCTGGCCCTGGACCGCCAGGGGGGTGCTGCTGAACGATACCTCCTGAAAGGTGCGGCCCGAGACCGGGTCCGTGAACTGGTAGGCGGTGGTGACCGTGGCACCGTCGCGGGAGCGGCGGGCCTCCACCTCCAGCACCTGCCCCTGCACCAGCTGCGGCTGACACCAGAGCAGGTCCCAGGCCTTTTCCAGCCGATCCCCGGCCACGGCGGCCATCAGGGCTGCCACGGCACCCACCATGACCAGGGTCATGAGCGCCGTCACCGCTCCCAGGACCCGGAGGTTGCGGGGAAAGACGCCGCCCAGGAAAGCGGACAGAATCCCGTCGTCCGGCCGGCGGGGTGGCCCGGTCTCCAGAAGCAGCCGGCGCTGGGCCAGCGCCAGACGCGGCAGCTCGCCGGCCACAAAATCCGCCGGCTCCGGCGGCTGCCGCCTCCGCCGCCGGTCCAGCCAGAGGCTGCCTGCCGCCACCCCGAGGAGCAGCAGCACCAGGAGACTGGAGGCGATCCTCTCCTCCAGGGTGCCAAAAGGCAGGAACGTGCCCGGCCCGTGCCCTGGCCGGGCGCTCAGAAGGGCCACCCAGAGGAGCACCGGGGTCACGGCCAGCACCGAGCCAACAACAAAGAGAATGATCTGCCGGTCAAAACGCATAGCCTGGCCTCCGGACGCTTGGGGAGGGCGGGGCAGCACCGAGCGCCTGCCGGCGGCCGGCCTGTCGCATCCAGTATAGGCCTGCCACTCCTGAAAAAAGAAGGCCCGGCGGGCGAGTGGATCCGCTCCAGCTTCTTCAAACCGATTCGATACCGACCCCGATGCCACCGTGGTGGGCATGGCCAGGCAACCTGTGGTTTTCATTGACGGTTCCTGGACAGGCCTGCTACCCTGAGCCAGGACTCGACTGCCACAGCTCCAGTCACGCGCCATCCTTCCAGCTCCAGGAGGCCCCGCCCCCGTGAAAAAGCTCTTTGTCCTCGACACCAACGTCCTGCTCCACAGCCCGGAATGCCTGACCGCCTTTGCCGACAACGATGTCATCCTGCCCATCGAGGTGATCGAGGAGCTGGATCGCTTCAAGCGCAACGCCGATGAGAAGGGCCGCAACGCCCGGCAGGTGACCCGCACCCTGGACCGGCTCCGCAACGAAGGCCGGCTGGGGGAGGGGGTGCCCCTGGCCTCCGGCGGCTCCCTGCGGGTGCTGGTCCAGGACACCACCGGCGAGCGGGTCCCGGGCATCAACCCGGAGATCATGGACAACCGCATCATCCGGGCCGCCTTCTTTCTCCAGAAGCACCAGGACCGGCAGGTGATCTTCGTCTCCAAGGACATCAACGCCCGCATCAAGGCTGATGCCGCTGGCCTGGCGGTAGCGGATTTCGAGAAGCAGAAGATCAACTTCGATGAGATCTACTCGGGCTGGCGGCGGCTGCCGGTGGCCGGCAGCCTGGTGGACCGCTTCTACAGCGAAGGTGCACTGGACGTGCCGGGGGACTGGGAGCTTCTGCCCAACGAATTCGTCCTCCTGGAGAACGAGGCCAACCCCAAGCACACCGGCATGAGCAAATACCTGGCCGCAACCGGCCAGCTGGTGCCCCTTTTTCACCACCGGGTGCGACCGTGGGGCATCAAGGCCCGCAACCTGGAGCAGACCTTTGCCATCGAGCTTCTGCTCTGCGACGAGATCAAGCTCGTCACCCTGATGGGCCAGGCCGGCACCGGCAAGACCCTCCTGGCCCTGGCCTGCGGCGTCACCAAGGTGGTGGAGGAGAAGGTCTTCGCCAAGCTCCTGGTCTCCCGGCCCATCATCCCCTTCGGCCGGGACATCGGCTTTCTGCCGGGCGACAAGGACGAGAAGATGCGCCACTGGATGCAGCCCATCTTCGACAACCTGCGCTTCCTGGCCTCGGCCAATGGCGAGGACACGGAAGGCCGGGTGGAGGGCCTCCTCCAGGCCCGGGGCGGCAAGACCATCGAGATCGAGGCCCTCACCTACATCCGCGGCCGCTCCCTGCCCAACCAGTACATGATCATCGACGAGGCCCAGAACCTCACCCCGCTGGAGGTGAAGACCATCATCAGCCGGGCCGGCGAGGGCACCAAGGTAATCCTGACCGGCGACCCCTACCAGATCGACAGCCCCTACCTGGACGCCAGCTCCAACGGCCTGTCCTACACGGTCGAACGGATGAAGGGCCAACCCCTCTTCGGCCACATCACCCTCAGCCGCAGCGAACGTAGCGAGCTGGCCTCGGTAGCCGCCCAGCTGCTGTGAGGGGCAGCCCGGGTCCTAGCGCCGGGGCTGAAGATAGCCCCAGCTCACCAGGCGGCGGTAGCAGTACTCGGCCACCGGCCCCTGGCGCACCTGGGCAAGGACCGTGCGGTAGAGGCGGGCAGCCCGCTCCCGCTGCCCCTGCTCCTCGTGACAGCGGCCCATGAAGAAGGCCACCTGGGGCTGGCCCGGCACCAGGCGGTCCGCCGCCACCAGGTGCTCCAGGCTGTCCCGGAAGCGGTCGAGGTCAAAGGCCAGCACCCCGGCAGCGTAGCGGGCGTGGAACAGATCCGGGTAGAGCCGGACGGCGGTGGCGGCCGAGTCGAAGGCCTCGGCGGTTCTCTTGAGGCGGGCCTCGGCCAGGGCCCGCTGCACCCAGATGATCGCCTCGCCGGGGGCGATGCGGGTGGCCACCTCCAGGGCGGCCAGGGCGTCGCCGGGCTTGCCCTGGGACAAAAAAAACACACCTTCGTCCATGCGGCTGTAGGCAGGGGCCACGGCCCGCAGATGGCTGGTGGCCGCCTGGAAAGGGCCGGCCTGCAGCCGGTCGGCGCTGCGCAGCACCGCCGGGAAGTGCCGCAGCTGCCGGCGAGCGGTCTCCACCCGCTCGCTGGTCAGGGGGTGACTGGAAAGGAAGGCCTCCATCTTGGACGGCTCCTGCCTGCTGCCGGCGAGCAGGATCTCCATGGAGGTGACGCCTCCCTCCGGGTTGTAGCCGGCCCGGGCCATATAGTCCATGCCCAGCTCGTCCGACTGGCGCTCCTGGTCCCGGTCATAGGACAGGAGCACCAGCTTGGAGGCCACGAGCCCCCCCTGCACCAGGATGTCGCCTCCTCGAACGCCGGCCGTCTGCAGGGCCGCCGAGCCGGCGTTGGCCAGGAGGCCGACGAACACCTCTCGGGTATAACCCTGGGCGCTGTGGCGGGCAGTGACGTGACCGATCTCGTGGCCGAGCACCGCCGCCAGCTCCGCCTCGTTCTCCATGCGGGAGATGAGGCCGCGGGTGATGGAGATCTTGCCCCCGGGCAGGGCATAGGCGTTCATCTCCGAGGTGTTGACGACGTTGAATTCGTAAGCCAGGTTGGGACGATGGGAAACCGCGGCCAGGCGGCTGCCTACCTGCTGGACGTAATCCTGGAGCTGCCGGTCCTGGACCAGGCCGTTCCCCATCTGGGTGTAGATGGGGTAGCTCTCCTGGCCGGCCCGGATCTCCTGCCCTTCGCCCATGAGCATGACCTCGGGCTGGCCGGTCACCGGGTTCACCGCGCAGCCGGCCAGGAGGCCCAGCCCGACCAGGAGCCACCACTGCCACAGCCGACCACGAGAAGCCTTCATCCCTCTCATCCTCCTGTGCCCATCCATCGGCCCTGGTCTCGGGCCTGCAGCAACACGACCACGCCCAGACGATAGCCAACGGGCTCCGACGGCGTCAAGACCAGCCCTTTTCCCTTGACTTCCGGCCGCGGCGCACGATAGGCCAGGGGAAGCTGTCTGCCAACCCGATCACCTCAGGAGGTTTACCATGGCCACGAAATGCATCTCTGCCGCCATTCTTGTCGTGTTTTGCGCCTCTTTTGCCGGCTGTGCCACCATGCGGGAGCACAAGGGGGCGGCCACCGGCGCCGGGGTGGGTGCCGCGGCCGGCGCCGTCACCGGGGCGCTCATCGGCGACACCAGGGGCGCCATCATCGGCGGCCTGGCCGGGGCGCTTCTGGGCGGCGCTGTCGGTCATTACGGGTACGACCAGAAGAAGAATCGCCTCCAGACCGCCCGGGCTTACGACTACCAGCCCAGCCAGGGTCCGATTCTGGCCATCGAAGAGGTGGCCGCCGAGCCAGCCAGCGCCCATCCCGGGGAAACGGTCAACCTGCGGATGACGTACGCGGTGCTCAATCCGGCCTACGGGACCGAGACGCCGGTCACCGAGATCCGGGAGATCGACCGGGATGGCGAGCAGGTGGGCCGACCCACGGTCACGGTGGACCGGGGCGACGGCACCTACACCTCCACCGTGCCCGTCCACCTGCCCAAGAAGACACCGCAAGGCACCTACCGGGTGAAAATGTTGGTCCAGGCCGGCGATCGTCAAGACAGCCGCGAGGTGCAGTTCCGGGTCCGCTAGCCCGGCCGGCAGCGCCTGGCGCCCCTTGACAAGCACCGGACCCGGGGGTAAGCATCGTCCTGGGCCGCGAAGCGCCCGCGCCCTGGATGGCTCTCGACAGCAAGTCGTGTTGCGCCGTCGCCGTCAAGATGGCACCGCAGCCGTAGGGGCAGCCCCCTCTGGCTGCCCTGTCAAGGTCGGCGGGCAGCCCCCTGTGGCTGCCCCTACCTCCCGCATTACCAGTGCGCGTTTGACCGTGCGCTATGCCGCGGTTCGAGTACGAGATTACCCGTTATCCGGCAGAAACCCTGCGCGAGCTTCTTTTCTTCTGCAACGAGGAGGGCCAGTGCCAGCTGGAACAGGTGCCCCACGAGCAGCTGGAGCGGCTGACTGGCCTTCTTAACGAGCGGGGCTGGCAGGGCTGGGAGCTGGTCGAGATCGCCTTTGGCGCGGACGGCCTGCTGGCCTTCTGGAAGCGGCAGCGGCCGGCAGATCCGAGTTAGACGATGACGCGCCAACGCGATTATTACCAGGTTCTGGGCGTCGACCGCACCGCCTCGGCGGCGGAGGTCAAGAAGGCCTACCGCAAGCTGGCGCGGAAATATCATCCCGACGTCAACCCCAGCGACCGCACGGCCGAGGAGCGGTTCAAAGAGATCCAGGCCGCTTACGACATCCTGGGGAACAAGGACAAGCGGGCGCGTTACGACCAGTTCGGCCACGCCGCCTTCGAGCCGGGCTTCGAGGCCGGTGCTGCCGGCCCGGACCGGCGCCCTGGCCGCCGCTCCGGCACACCATACACCGAGGAGATGTTTGCGGGCAGCGGCTTCGGGGTGGGAGAGGATTTCGGGGAGCTGTTCGGCGACCTTTTCGGCCGCATGGGCGCCGGCTGGCGGCCGGCAACCGGACCGGCGGTTGGCCAGGACCTGGAATACCGCCTGGAGGTGAGCTTCGTCACCGCGGCCCTGGGCGGTGCCACCCAGGTGGAGCTGACCAGGGACAGCCCCTGCCCGGACTGCCACGGCAGCGGTCTTATGCCCGGCCGGGCCGCCCAGCCCTGTCCGGGCTGTGGCGGCACGGGCACCGTCAACCTGGCCCAGGGGCCGTTGCGCTTCTCCCAGCCCTGTCCCCAGTGCCAAGGTCGAGGCTCCCTCATCACCGAGCCCTGCCCCCGCTGCTGGGGGAGGGGGGCGACCGAAAGCCGGGAGCGGCTCGCCATCACGATTCCCGGCGGGGTCCGGGACGAATCCCGCATCCGCCTGGCCGGCAAGGGCAGCCCCGGCCGCCTGGGCGGGCCGGCCGGCGACCTCTTCATCGTCGTCCAGGTCGCCCCCCATCCCTTCTTCAGTCGCCAGGAGGACGACATCCTTCTGGAGGTGCCGGTGGGGCTCACCGAGGCAGCCCTGGGCACCAAGGTGGTCATCCCCACCCTGGACGGCCGCACCAGCCTGACCATCCCGGCCGGGATCGCCTCGGGCCAGAAGCTGCGCCTGGCCGGCAAAGGCGCCTATCATCTGAAAGGGGGAGGGCGGGGGGATCTTCTGGCCGTGATCCGCATCGTGCCGCCCAAGCGGCTCAGCGAGCGAGGCCGCCAGCTGCTGGAGGAACTGGCCCGGGTTGAGCCGGACAACCCCCGCCACGACCTGCCCTGGTAGGAGCCCATGAGCGACGATGCAGGCCTTTACAGCAGCCGGCAGGTGGCCGAGATCTTCGGGGTCAGCCGCCGGACCATTCTGCGCCTGGTGGGCGAAGGCCTGGTCTGCCCGGTCCAGGAGCGAGGCCGGCGGCGGTTCTCCGACGCGGACCTGGAACGGATCCGCACGGTCCTGGTCCTGTCCCGGGACCTGGGGGTGAACCTGGCCGGCGTCGAGGTGATCCTCCATCTGCGGGAGCAGCTCGTGACCCTGCACCACCAGGCGGAAGCGATCCTCGGCCATCTGCACCAGGAGATGGCGGCGAGCCTCCGGGGGGAGATGGCCACCAGGGATCCGGAGTGCCCGGATCGGGCCCCGGGGAGCTGACCATGCCCGCCGCTGCCGCCCCTGCTTCCCACGCTCCAGACGCCGGCCCTTCGATCCGGGAAGAGATCGAGGCCCGGGAGCGGCTGTTTCTGGGCCCGCACGCCTTCCTGGCTACGGAAAGCCGGGGCCGCCGCCGGCCCAGCCAGCCCTGCCCGATCCGCACCGCCTTCCAGCGGGACCGGGACCGCATCGTCTACTGCAAGGCCTTCCGCCGGCTCAAGCACAAGACCCAGGTCTTCCTCTCCCCCACCGGCGACCACTACCGGACCCGGCTTACCCACACCCTGGAGGTCTCGGAGATCGCCCGCACCCTGGCCCGGGCCTTGCGCCTCAACGAGGATCTCACCGAGGCCATCGCCCTGGGCCACGACCTGGGGCACCCCCCCTTCGGCCACGCCGGCGAGACGGTATTGAATGACCTCATGCCCGGCGGCTTCTCCCACTGCCGCCAGAGCCTCCGGGTGGTGGATCACCTCGAGAACGGCGGCTACGGCCTCAACCTGACCTTCGAGGTCCGGGATGGCATCCTCAAGCACTCCAAGGGCTTTGGCGAGATCATCCCCCAAAATTTGGCCGCCTGGGCGGTCACCAACGAGGGCCGGCTGGTGCGGCTGGCCGATGTCATCGCCTATCTCAGCCACGACCTGGACGATGCCATCCGCAGCGGCGTCATCCGGAATGACGATGTGCCCGCCGAGTGCTCGGCCATGCTGGGCACCACCCATGCCCACCGGATCAGCGCCATGATCCGGGACGTGCTCGCCCAGACCGTCACCTCCGGCCCCCGCCTGGAGCTGGGGATCAGCCCGGCGATGTACGAGACCATGCTGGCCCTGCGGGCCTTCCTCTACGACAACGTCTACCGGGCGCCCCGGGTCCACAACGAGTTCGAGAAGGCGAGCCGCCTCCTCTACGACCTCTTCGAGTACTTCCTGGAAAACCAGGACGCCTTCTGCCGGGAGCGAACCCGGCTTTTCGAAGAGGATGCCGACGGCACCGGGGATGACGACCCGGAGGCCAGCCACCGCCGCTGCGTCTGCGACTTCATCGCCGGCATGACCGACCGTTACGCCCAGAACCTCCACAACCGCCTCTTCATGCCCGCCAGCCTGTTCTAAGAAGCCCAGCCCTCCGGAAAACCGGAAGCTTTCCGGAAAAGCTGTCTGTATTTCCGGAAAGGCCACCAACCCCCGTCGACCCTCCGGATCAGACGGTGGCCGCCCGACAGCCTCGCCGCTGTCCGGGCGCCCGGCGCCAAGGGTCGACCGCTGTCTTTCTTTCCTGGAAGTGCCACCCCGGCAACCCGGCAAGGGCTATCTATTTTCTCCATCAAGATCAACATGTTGTCGGCGACAGCCGCCGCGACTTCTCCATCGTCGGCTGTGCGCAGCCGCCCATGCGCCATCTTTTCTTGGGCTTGCCTGGCCAACCTGGCACACCTCGTGCTAACTATCCCCGGCCATGAGGACAGACTTGGAGGCCGACCAAGTCCCGGCGACCCAGCTTTCGGCATCCCCATGCTGGGCACAAGCAAAGGAACGAAGGAGCGATGTCATGAAGAAGCAGACAATGAAGAAGGTGGGGGCGGCGGTTTGTGTGGTGGCCATGGCAGGGCTTCTTGGGGTTGCCCCGAGTGAGGCGGCGCCGATCACCTACGAGGGGGGCATCACCTCGGGCAGCACCGTATACGGCTACGTGAGCGAGCCGAGTGGAACCGGGTCGCCCAACGACGACTTCTGGCACTTTTCCGCCAGCGCCGGCGACACCATCACCCTCACCGGCCAGCGCCTGGAGAACAGCCTGGATCTCGCCCTCTACCTGTACCAGGGCGTCGGCACGGACACCAACCAGCTGACCATGATCGGCGGCGCCGATGACAACTGGCCCGAGCTGCCCGGCCTCGAGGGCCCCTTTGCTGACCCCCGGCTGACCATGACCCTGGCTTCCGGTGGCCAGTACACGGTGCAGATGTGGAGCTTTGCCAGCGGCGATCCTGGCTGCGACGGCCAGTACTTCTACCAGCTTTCCCTGGAGGGCGCCCACCCGGTGCCGGTGCCCGCCAGCCTGCTGCTCCTGGGCAGCGGCCTGACCGGTCTGGTGGCAGTGCGCCGCCGCAAGTAGCTCCGGATCACCTCCCGTGATACGAAAGGCCGCCCCCTGGGGCGGCCTTTCTGTGCTTCTGGCCCCCTCCAGACTCGCCCCCCGAGCCGCCGGTGTCGTCCCCCTCCCGCACAACCGTTCTCGCACCATGATTCCCACAACTCCCATGGCTCTCCTGGACCCATGGAACCCATAGGACCTATAGGACTTATGGGACTTATGGGAGGCCACCAGGGCGAACTTCCGGCGTTTCAGCCATTGGGTGTGAGCCGCAGACGGCAACTCAGTCCCGCCCACGGTTGACTCCCCGGCCTCGGCCTCATAGGTCTTATGGGACCTATTCGACCTATGGCCTTGCGCACGTTCCGGCGTTGCCACCCGCTTGGGTGTGCCCTGCGGCCGGAGGCATCGTCCGGAAGACCGGAAGCCTTCCGGAAATCCCTACGGTTTTCCCGGAAGGCTTGCCCGTCCCGCTTCCTGCTCCAAGCCACCAACGGCCCGAAATCGCTTGATACTGACCGCCTTGCCGCCAGCGGCGCTCCACCGAGAGGCCTGGTGTCCTTCTTGCATGAAGTGGAACCTCAAGGCATGGAAGGATAGCCTGGAGCCGACCAGATCCGGACCACCCAGCTCGGCACGGGACAGGCTGGGTAAGGGAACAATGCGGAAAAGGGAGGGAACATCATGACGAGACGGACGATGAAGAAGGTGGGGGCGGCGGTTTGTGTGGCGGCCATGGCCGGGCTGCTGGGGGCGGCCCGGAGCGAGGCAGTGCCCATCACCTACGAAGGCGAGCTGATCTACAACGGCACCGTCTTCGGTTGGGTGAGCGAGCCGAGTGAAACCGGGTCGCCCAACGATGATTTCTGGTACTTCTCCGGCAACGCCGGCGACACCATCGCCCTCACCGGCCACCGCCTGGAGAATGCCCTGGACCCCGCCTTCGAGCTTTACCAGGGCGTCGGCACGGACACCGACCAGCTGACCTGGATCGGCGGGGCCGACGATGACATTCCCGAGATCCCTGGCTTCGAGGGCCCGTATTCGGATCCGCGGCTGGTCATCACCCTGCCTGCCACCGATCAGTACACGCTGCAGATGTGGAGCTATGCCAGCGGTGATCCGGGCTGTGACGACGTCTACATGTACCAGCTTTCCCACCAGGCGGTGCCGGTGCCGGCCAGCCTGCTGCTCCTGGGCAGCGGTCTCGCCGGGCTGGTGGCGGTGCGCCGCCGCAAGTAGGCCCTTGGCCACGTTCCTCGAAGCACCGAAGGCCGCCCAGGGTTGGGCGGCCTTCGGTGCTTTTGTGCCCCGGCGCCGGCGCCCGGCTGCTGGCCTCAGGTGGGCCCGGGGCCCCGCCAGTCCCGGATGTGCAGGTCCCGCTGCGGGAAGGGAATCTCGATGCCGTGCTCCCGGAAGGCCTGGTCGACGGCAAAGTTGAGGTCGCTGACCACCGCCGGCCGCTGGCCAACGTGGCGGACGAAGCAGCGCAGCTCGAAGTTGAGCGCGTTGTCCCCGAAGCTCATGAACAGGACCTGGGGCGGCGTGGCGGCTGGGCTGGTCAGCACCTCGGGGTGACCCGCCCCCACTTCCAGGAGAAGGCGCTGCACCAGGGCGGTATCGCTGCCATAGGCCACGCCCACCGGCAGACAGATCCGGCCCACCGCATCCTCCAGGGTCCAGTTGGTCACCTGATTGGCGATGAGCTCCGAATTGGGGACGATGACCTCGGCCCGGTCGAAGGTCTGGATGACGGTGGAACGGACGCTGATCTTCTTCACCAGCCCCTCGGTGCCCCCGACCACGATCCAGTCGCCCCGCTTGATGGGCCGCTCGAAGAGGAGGATAAGGCCGGAGACCAGGTTGTTGACGATATTCTGCAGGCCGAAGCCGATGCCCACCGACAGGGCGCCCAGGATGATGGCCAGCTGGCTGAGATCCACCCCGGCTGCCGACAGGCCCAGGAGACAGGCCAGCACAAAGCCCAGGTAGCCGGTCATGGTGACCACCAGCTCCCGGACACCCGGACCGAACTGGGCCGGCGCCAGCCAGCGGTGCTCGAGGTTGTGCCGGAGCCAGCGGCTGCTGAGCCAGACCAGCAGGAAGAGGGCCAGCCCCACAGCAAGACGGGCCGGCACCAGCTGCACCCCGCCCACCGTGAAGCCGTCGGCCAAAAAGCCCACCACCGTCGCGTAATAGGCCTCGGACAACCCCCACGCCCGCAGGAGCCCCAGCGCCAGGACCAGCCACAAGAGCCCCTGGCCCACCAGACGCAGCCAGCCCAGGGCGGAGACCATTGGACCGGGCTCCGCCCCCACCAGGTCGGCCAGCCGGCGCTGCCAGGCCACGCCTGCCTGCTCCGGGCCGGCACCCAGCTCCTCCAGCAGCCGCAGGCCGATCCACAGGCCGGCGGCCAGGAGCAGACTGCCCAGAGCCGCCCGGAGCACATGGCTGGTCAGGTTGTGGTAGCCGGCCCCTTCGGCGAACAACACGAAGAGCAAGAGAATCCCGGCCAGCCATCGTCCCCCCAGACGCCAGAGGCGACCGCCCACCTGCACGCTGGTCCACACCAGTGCGGCCAGGCTCGCCGCCAGCAGCATGCCCACCAGGGTAGCGGCCAGTTGCAGCAGCGGTCCCGCCTCCAGGGCAGCAAGCCCTGCCAGGGCCTGCACCGGCACCGCCATGGCCACCACCAGCCTGGCCCGGCGCCGTAGCTGCCGCCCCACCCGCTCCTCCACCGGCATGAGCTGTTGCCAGGGAGGGCTGAAGGAGAAGAGGACCCTGACCAGGGCCAGGCCGGCCACCAGGATCAGGGCCGAGCGGACCAGCACCGACCCCAGGGGCCCGGCAGTCTTCAGCGCGAGACCCAGCGCCAGACCGCCCACTGCCAGGAGCCGGGGCAGGGCGTGCCAGGAGGCGACAACCAGATTGCACACCACCCCGACGGTCACCCTCTCGACAGCACTCGTCAGGGGCCCGCGGAGCCGATACCGCAGCGGCAGGCCGACCCCGGTCCCTCCCAGCGCCAGACCCAGGCCCAAGAGCAGCCCGCCGGCCGTCTTCCACAGCCAGGCCCAGGGTGAGGCCTCGGCCCAGGGCAAGACCGCCAGCAGCTCCTCGCCGGCGGCCAAGGCGCTTTGCACCTGGCTGGCCAGGCCCGGTCCGCGCAAGCCCAGGCGCTGAGCCAGAAGCCGGCGCCGGGACTCCGCCGTCTGCCGGCCGAGCTCCTCGGCATGGATGGCCACCAGCCGGCATTCCGCCTGCTGCTTGTCCAACTGGGCTTTGCGGGCCGTCAGGCTCCGGCGCTGGCCCGCCAGCTCCCGGGACTCACCCTTCTGGGCCTCTCCCAGCACGGTGAGGGTCTCCGCCAGCCGCTCCAGCTCAGCCTGGGCGCTCGCCACACACGCGGCGCCCTGGGTCTCCAGCAGGCGGACCTGCTGGAAGAGCCGATCCAGCTCCTCGGGCTCCAGGGTCTCCTTGGCCAGCCGCCGCTCGATCCCCGCCAGGGTGACAATGGCCTCGGTGGGCTTGAGATCCTCGGCTGCTGGCTCGGCATCCCTGGCCAGGGCTGGCCAGGCCGGCACCAGCAGCACCGTTGCCGCCAAGAGCGCCAGCCATCGTATGGGGGACACGGACATGACCACTCCTTCGCTCACCTGGGCCCTGCGGGCGCCGTTCCTGACCGATGAGACCACCTGTTCCCAGGGATCCAGCAGACGGTTCAAAGCTGAGCCTTCAACAAGAAGGGGCCGGATCACCCTGATGCAT
>JBFMBH010000058.1 GCA_040755095.1 Thermodesulfobacteriota bacterium | reverse complement strand
AGACCTCCTGGGGCTGGCCCTGGATCTCCGGATGCACCAGCACCCAGGCCTCGCCGCCGTCCTGGCGCCACACCTTGGCCAATTTGTCCGCCAGCCGCCGGCCAAGCTTGGCGTCCCGGGTCACCTGCCGCAGCTCCTTGTCCAGGAAGACATGGCCCTGGGACCAGTCGATGCCGCCGTGGGCGACCGGAAAGAAAAAGGCCATGAATTCCGGAAAGTATCGGGTCAGGATCTCCTTCCATGGGGTATCGTAATCGGCGGACGACGGCATGGGCTCCTCGCACACGAAAGGAAGGAATGGCGGCTGCCGCTCGGCTGGCGGATGGGCAGTTGGATTGCCACCGCTGGCAGAGGCTGCCCCCCTCCCGGCCTCCCCCCGCTGGGGGAGGAGGCATACCGCTCCCGAGCCAGGGGGGGGAAGCTCCCTCCCCCAGCGGGGAAGGGCTGGGGTGGGGGCATGGTCGCCTCCGGTCTCGGTACCCCCGGTAGTCGATGGTTACCTACCCTATCAGAACACCGGGCGGGTGTCGAGCCGCGGGGGCCGGCGGGCCAGGTGCGGCCACCATGGGGGCATCCCCGCTCCAGCGCCGCCCAGCGCTCCCGCTGCCGCCGGAAACGGCGTGCTCCCGCATTGACAGGGGGATCCCTTCCGGGCACAGTGCAGCATGCGGTGCTGCCCATCCCCGCCCGACAGCAGCCCTTCCGGTCCTGCGGCCAGCGTTGACCATCTCCTGCCTGGCTGCCTGCTTCTGGATCTGGAGCTCGATGGCCACGGCAAGCTGCTGGCCCTGGGCGCGAAGCTGGGGGAGAGGCGACTGCTCCGCACCGGGCCCATGGAGCCGGCCAGGGCCCTGGCCGAGCTGGAGAGCCTGGCCAGGGAGGCCCGCTATCTCCTGGGGCACAACCTCCTGGGCCACGACCTGCCCCGGCTGGCGGTCTTGGCTCCTGGCCTCGCCCTCCTGGGCAAGCCGGTGATCGACACCCTGTATCTCTCCCCCCTGGCCTTTCCCGAGAACCCCTACCACCGCCTGGTCAAGGACTACCGGCTGGTCCTGACCAGCCGCAACGACCCGCTGGCCGACGCCCGGCTGGCGGCGGATCTCTTCCGGGACCAGTGGCAGGCGCTCTCGGCCCTTGCTGCGGCCAGCCCGGAGATCCCGGCCCTCTATCGCGCCCTGCTGGCGGCCGATCCCACCCTGGCCGGCCTGGACTGGGCACTGGCCGCCATGGGCGCCCCGGACCTGGAGCACGCCTGCTGCCGGCGGCCCTGGCCGCGGCGGTGCAGGATCGGGTCTGTGCCACCGCCCTGGAGCAGCTGGCAGCCGAGATGGCCGCCAGCCAGGAGTCTTGGCCGGCCATGGCCTATTGCCTTGCCTGGCTGCGGGTGGCGGGCGGCAGCTCGGTGCTGCCGCCCTGGGTCCGCCACCGCTTTCCGGAAGCCGCGACCATCCTGCGGCGACTGCGGAGCCAGCCCTGCCCGGACCCGGGCTGCCGCTTCTGCCAGGAGGCCCATGACCCGGCCGCGGGCCTGGCCACCTTCTTCGGCCTGCCGTCCTTCCGGCCCCGGCCGGCCGGGCCGGATGGCGGCAGCCTGCAGGAGGCCATCGTCCGCCATGCCGCAGCCGGCCAGCCGCTCCTGGCCATCCTGCCCACCGGCGGCGGCAAGTCCTTGTGCTACCAGCTGCCGGCCCTCCGGCGCCACCAGCACCGGGGTGTCCTCACCGTGGTGATCTCGCCCCTGGTGGCCCTCATGAAGGATCAGGTGGACAACCTGCAAGCCCGGACCGGCGCGCCGAGCGGCGCCGCCCTCTCGGGCCTCCTGACCCCGCCGGAGCGGGGGGCGGTGCTGGAAAGGGTCCGGCTGGGGGATGTGGCCATCCTCTACCTGTCCCCGGAGCAGCTCCGGAACCGCTCGGCCATGGAGGCGATCGGCAGCCGGGAGATCGGTGCCTGGGTGGTGGACGAGGCCCATTGTCTGTCGAAATGGGGGCATGACTTCCGGCCGGACTACCTCTACCTGGCCCGGGCCATCCGCGACCTGGCCAGCCGCTGCCGCCAACCGCTGCCGCCGGTGCAGTGCTTCACCGCCACCGCCAAGCCGGACGTCTTGGCCGAGATCGTGGACCACTTCCGGCGGGAGCTGGGCCAGGAGCTCACCCTGTTCCAAGGCGGGGTGGAGCGGGAGAATCTCCGGTTCGAGGTCTTCTCCGTTGGCCGCCTGGAGAAGCAGGCCACCACCCGGGAGATCCTGGCCGAGCGCCTGGCCGCCGATGGCAGCGGCAGCGCGGTGGTCTACACCGCTACCCGCCAGGGGGCGGAGCGGGCGGCGGCGTTCCTGACCGAGGCCGGCTGGCCGGCAGCCCACTACCACGGCGGCCTGGATCCGGTGGCTCGGCGCCAGATCCAGGAGGATTTCCTGGCTGGGCGGGTGCGGGTGATCTGCGCCACCAACGCCTTTGGCATGGGCATCGACAAGGAGGATGTGCGCCTCGTGATCCACCAGGACATCCCCGGCTCCCTGGAAAGCTACCTCCAGGAAGCCGGCCGGGCCGGCCGCGACAACCGGGCTGCCGACTGCGTGCTGCTCTATGACGAGGCGGACATCGAAAAGCAGTTCCAGCTCGGGGCGGCGAGTCAGCTCACCCAGCGGGACCTGGCCCAGTTCCTCCGGGGCCTGCGCCGGGCCAAGACCGGACCGGACGGCCAGGTGGTGATCACCGCCGGCGAGATGCTCCGGCTGGAGACCGTGGATACGGCCATCGACCGCACGGATCGGCAGGCAGACACCCTGGTGCGCACCGCGGTCTCCTGGCTGGAGCGGGCCGGCTTCCTGGAGCGCAACGAAAACCGCACCCAGGTCTTCCAGGGCCGGCCCCTGGTGGCCAGCCTGGAAGAGGCCCGGCTGCGGATCCGCCAGCTGGGCTGCCCGCGGCGGGAGCAGGAGCGGATGCTGGCCATCATGGCTGAGCTTCTGGCCAGCCGAAGCGATCAGGGCTTCTCCGCCGACCAGCTGGCAGAGCTGGCCCCTTTTGCCAGCGTGGCTGGCGAGGACCGGGAGGCCGAGACCGCAAGCCAACGGGTCATCCGCACCCTCCATGCCATGGCCGAGGCCGGCCTCCTTCAGAAGAACCTCATGCCGGGGCAGCCTGACCTTGCGCCATCTGGGCCAGGATCTGTACCGGGTGCGGCTGCAGCGGGACTGGCCGGCGCTCATGGAGACAGCCCACCGGCGCCAGGGGGTCGCCTGGGTGGCCTTGCGGACCATCCTCCGCCGCATCCCGGCCGGATCGCCAGCCAGCGCCAGCCTGCTGGTGGAGTTTGCCGCCGAGGACATCCTGGCCGACCTCAGGGGGGATCTCTTTCTGGCCGGCCAGCTCCGCGACCCCCTGGCCGCCATCGACCGGGCACTGATGTTCCTCCACGAGCAGCGGGTGATCACCCTGCAGCAGGGGCTGGCGGTCTTCCGCCAAGCCATGACCATCCGCATCCTGGCCGACCCCAGACGGCGCTACACCAAAGGCGACTTCGCACCCCTGGCCCGCCACTATGCCGAGCGGGTCTTCCAGGTGCACGTCATGAATGAATACGCCCGCCAGGCCCTGGTCAAGCTGGGCCAGGCCTTGGCCCTGGTGATGGCCTATTTCTCCCAGAACAAGCGGGCCTTCGTGGAACGGTACTTTGCCGGCCGTACCGAGCTGCTGGAGCGGGCCACCAGCGAACAGTCCTTCCAGCGCCTGGTGGAGGATCTGGCCAACCCGGCCCAGGCCGCGGTAGTGGCCGCCGGCGAGGGGGAGAGCCTCCTGGTGCTGGCCGGCCCGGGCAGCGGCAAGACCCGGGTGGTGGCGCACCGCACAGCCTACCTTTTGCGGGTGCGCCGGGTGCGGCCCGAGGCGATCCTGGTCCTGACCTTCAACCGCCACGCGGCGGTCAGCCTGCGCCGCCGGCTCCTGGACCTGGTCGGCGACGAGGCCCGGGGCGTGACGATCCAGACCTACCACGGGTTGGCCCTGCGCCTGACCGGCCGCTCCCTGGCCGCGCATCGGGACCGGCATGCCGATACCAGCCCGGATTTCGACACGCCGCTCGAGGAGGCCATCGCCCTGCTGCAGGGCGGGCGTGATCTGCCGGGCCTGCCCGCCGCCGAGGCCCGGGAGCGGCTTCTGGCGGCTTCCGGTTCATCCTCGTGGACGAGTACCAGGACATCGACGAGCTCCAGTACCAGCTCATCGCCGCCCTGGCCGGCCGCACCCTGGCAGATCCGGACCGCCGGCTGAGCATCCTGGCCGTGGGCGATGACGATCAGAGCATCTACCAGTTCCGGGGAACCAACGTCGGCTTCATCAAGCGTTTCCAGGCCGACTACCGGGCCCGGCTCCATGCCCTGACCGAGAACTACCGCTCCTCCGGTCACATCATTGCTGCCGCCAACCAGCTCATCTGCCACAACCGGGACCGGATGAAGGCGCAGACGGTGCTCACCGTCAACCGGGCCCGCCGGGATCTGCCCGCCGGCGGCGACTGGACCCGGCTGGATCCCGTAGCCCATGGCCGGGTGCAGCTTCTGGTCGTGACCGGCGAGGGCGAGCAGGCCCAGACCGTGGCCGCAGAGGTGCGCCGCCTCATGGCCCTGGCTCCAGGGAGCAAGCCCTCTGACTTCAAGAAGGGTGGGTTTCAGGCCCGCTGCCGGGCGCCGGCCTGGGAGGTGCCGATCTGCGAGATCGTCTGGCAGGAGGGGGGCCATCCCCTCCCCGCGGGGGATGGAGTGGATGACCGCCGGCTCGGCGTTGACACACCTGGGCCGCCGCAGGTATAAGGCCCCTACCCTGCACCAGACGACACGCCGAGGGGGGAGATCCATGAACGACGCCGAGCTCGAACGGTTGATGACCGACCTGGAGGCTGACCATGCCGAGCGCAAACAGGTCCTGAAGGGCAAGGAGCAGGAGATCCGGCAGGCAGTCTGCGCCTTTGCCAACGATCTGCCGGGTCGCGGGATCCCGGGGGTGCTCTTTGTGGGCGTCGATGATGGAGGCAGCCCGACCGGGCTGCCGATCACCGATGCCCTCCTGCGCGCCCTCGCCGACATCCGCTCCGATGGCAACATCCTGCCCATCCCGACCATCACTGTGGAAAAACGTCGGCTGCGGGGCGTCGACGTGGCGGTCGTCACGGTCAAGCCCGCTGACGCACCGCCGGTGCGCTACAAGGGGGTGGTATGGGTCCGCATCGGCCCTCGGCGAGCCGTAGCCAGCCCCCAGGAGGAGCGCCTGCTGGCCGAGCGGAACCGCTGGCGGGACACGAGTCCGGATATCCGGCCTCTCGTGGAGGCCCGCCTCGACGACCTGGACCAGCACCTGCTGTGGGACCGCTATCTGCCGGCCGCCGTTGACGCCAGCGTCCTTGCCGGCAACCACCGTGATCCGGAGGCGCAGCTGGCCTCTCTGCGGCTGGCGCATCCGACAGTGCCACCCGTGCCGACGGTTTTGGGCATGCTGGTGGCGGGGCTTCGCCCCACCACCTACCTGCCCATGGCGTATCTGAGCTTCCTCCGCCTGGCCGGACCGGATCTCGCCGACCCGGTGGTGACCAGCCATGAGCTGCAGGGGCCCCTTCCCAGGCTCATCCCCCAGATCGACGAGCTTGTCCATCTCCACGTCCTCACCAAGGTGGACATCACCTCCGCCTCCACGGAGCTGCGCCAGCCGGACTACCCGGTGCCGGCCCTGCAGCAGCTGGTGCGCAACGCCATCCTGCACCGTACCTACGAGGGCACCAACACGCCGGTCCGCGTCTACTGGTACTCGGACCGCATCGAGATCATCAGTCCCGGCGGCCCTTATGGCATCGTCACCCGTGACAACTTCGGCGAGCCGGGGGTGAACGACTACCGCAACCCCCACCTGGCCGAGGCGATGCGCCATCTGGGCTATGTGCAGCGGTTCGGCGTCGGCATCGGCATCGCCCGGGACGCCCTGGCACGCAACGGCAACCCGCCCCCCGACTTCCAGGTCGAGCCATACCGGGTTCTGGTCCGGATCCGGCGGCGCCAAGCGTAAGGCCGCCCGTCCAGGGACCAGAAGAGCCCGGCACTGGACCGGCGGCGGTGACCGCCGGCCACGGCTCACCGCCGGGCCAGCAGCGGATTGGCGTAGCAGTACAGGCAGCCGTGGCGGCAGCGCTGGTCGTAGGAGCCGATATCCCGGGAGGCGTGGCAGCCGCAGCCGGGCCGGGTGGGCTTGGCCGGCTGGGGCCGGTGGCGGCCGAAGCGGTCGGTGGCCGCCAGAACGGCGTCATCGACGCAGGCCGCCGCCCGGATGCCCGGCACCAGCGCCGGGATCTCCGGCTGGCAGCAGGCGAAAAGATCCAGCCCGGCCTGGCGACAGGCCGCCAGCATGGCGCCGGCGATGGCCGCCTTCTCCTCCCGGGTCACCGGCAGGAAGTGTACCGGCCGCTGGCGGAGCTTCGGGTAGTCGGCCATGAAGGAAAAGACACAGCGGCGGATGCCCAGGCCAGCCACCGGCGGCAGGATGCGGGAGAAGGCCGCCTCGTTGCCGGCCGGCGCCCCCTGCGGCCCCAGGTAGCGGCAGATCGGATCGAAGCGCCAGACCACCCGCTCCGGCCCCACCAGGGCACAAAGCCTGGCCAGGGTGGCCAGCCTTTCTTTGAGGGGCGCCACCCGGGGCTCCAGAGCCGAGCAGTCGTTGATGGTGAAGTGGAAGATGGCGTTGCTCTCTTCGATCAGCCGTTCGAAGCGCGGGTCGGCGACCAGCGGCGCGAAATCCTTGGACCAGAAGATGTAGCCGAAAACATCCTCCGGCCGCAGGGAGACCTCATACTGGCGGCCGTAACCGCCGTCGTAGCGGATGGTGCCTGCCTGCCAGGCATCCAGAAAGGCCGCGGCAAAGAAGCGCGGGATGTCGGTGCGGCGGGAGACCGAGAGATACTGGGGGGGCGCGGCCCTGCCGGGCTGCCTGGGGGGGCTGAATGAGGAGGTCATGAGCTATCTGGTCATCTGTGGCGCCGCCCTGCTGGTCTCAGGCTTGACCCTGTTTTCCGGGTTCGGTCTCGGCACCCTGCTGATGCCGGTGCTCGCCCTGTTCTTCCCCGTGGAGATGGCGGTAGCCGCCACCGCCGTGGTGCACGGTGCCAACAACGTCTTCAAGGCCGCCCTGGTGGGCAAGCTGGCAGACAAGGCCCTGGTGCTGAAGTTCGGTCTGCCGGCCGCCATAGCCGCCTTTGGCGGCGCCGGCGCCCTGGTCCACGTGGCCCATTTCGGGGAGATCGCCTCCTATTCCCTTGGCACCCGGACCGCCGTGGTAACCCCGGTCAAGCTCATCATGGCGCTGCTCATGCTGGTGTTCGCGCTGTTCGAGCTGCTGCCGTCGTTGCGCCAGCTTCGGCTGAGCAGCCGGCACCTGTTCCTCGGCGGCCTCCTCTCCGGCTTTTTCGGCGGCTTCTCCGGCCATCAAGGGGCCTTGCGCTCGGCCTTCCTGGCCAAGGTGGGGATTTCGTCCCCAGCCTTTGTGGGCACGAGCGCCGTCATCGGGCTCATGGTGGATGCAGCCCGGATCGCCATCTACGGCACATCGTTCTATCATGCCGGCCTTGCAGCCCCCTTCAGCCCGGAGCAGTGGCGCCTGGTCACCGCGGCCTCCGTTGCCGCCTTTGTCGGGGTACTGCTCGGCAAGCGTTTTCTCCACAAGGTTACCATGGCCGCCATCCAGCGGCTGACCGGTATTCTGCTGCTCGGCATCGCCGTGGCCTTGGGCGCGGGTCTGCTGTAAGAGAATCAGGGAGGCGAAGATACTATGGACTGGTGGCAGGCCCTGGTGCTGGGGATTGTCGAGGGCGTGACCGAATACCTGCCGGTGAGCTCCACCGGGCATCTCATTCTGGCCCAGCGGCTGATGCACATCCCGGCAGGTGCGGCCGCCGACGCCTACGCCATCTGCATCCAGGCCGGCGCCATTGCGGCCGTGCTGGGGCTTTATTGGCCCCGGGTCAGCCAGATGGCGCTGGGAGTGCTGGGCCGCTCTCCGAAGGGCCTGGCTCTGGCCGCCAACATCGTGGTGGCCTTTCTGCCGGCAGCGGTCTTCGGGGTGCTCCTGGACGATCTCATCGAGCGCTACCTGTTCGGCCTGTGGCCGATCACCGCCGCCTGGCTGGCCGGGGGACTGGCCATCCTGGCGGTTGCCCGCTGGCGGCCAAGACGCCCTGCAGAGGCCGAGACGGGCCAGGATCTCGACAGCCTTGCCTGGCCCATGGCCCTGGCCATCGGCTGCGCCCAGTGCCTGGCCATGTGGCCCGGCACCAGCCGCTCCCTGGTGACCATCCTGGCCGGCATGCTGGCGGGGCTGAGCGTGGCCGGCGCCGTGGAATTCAGCTTCCTCCTGGGGGTGGTGACCTTGACCGCGGCCACTGTCTTCAAGGCGGCGCACAGCGGCCTGGCCATGATCCAGGCCTATGGCTGGCCGTCCATGCTGATCGGCTTCAGTGCCGCCGCCCTGTCGGCGGCCGCGGCCGTCCACTGGCTGGTCAGCTACCTCAAGCGCCATTCACTGTCGATCTTTGGCCTCTACCGCCTGGGCCTTGCCGCGGCGGTCGCCCTGGCGCTCTTCGGCGGGCTCTTGCCGTAGGCGCGGGGCCCCGGCTGCCAGGACCTGCCCGCGTCATCGCCAACGCCCGAGAGCGCTCGGTCTCTGGGGCTCTCACCATCTGCTCGGCCGGCAAAACCCCGGCCAGGGTTGACCCATGGACGCCAGAACGAAGAAAGCCAGCCGCACCAGCGTCCCATCCGCACCCGATCCCTTTGTCCTCCATCACCAGCGCTACGACAACTGGTTCGAGCGGCATCGTGCCGCCTACCTCTCCGAACTGCTCGCCGTACGGGCGCTCCTGCCCTGGGAGGGACGCGGCCTTGAGATCGGGGTCGGTACCGGCCGTTTCGCCGCCCCGCTGGGCGTCACTTTCGGCATCGACCCGGCGGCCGGGATGCTTGAGCACGCCCGCCGCCGGGGTGTGCGGCTCACCCGGGGTGTTGCCGAGGCCCTGCCCTTCCAGGATGCCATCTTCGACTATGCCCTCGCCGTGACCAGCATCTGCTTCGTGGACAACCCCTTGGCCATGCTGCAAGAGACGGCGCGGGTCCTGCGGCCGGGCGGAACGTTCGTCGTCGGCCTCGTGGACCGCGAGAGCCCCCTGGGACAGCACTATCTCGCCCACCAGGCGGAAAGCCCCTTCTACCGTGACGCGCATCTCTTCTCGCCCGCCGAGGTGGAGGACCTGCTCGCCCTGGCCGGCTTTGGCCCCTGCACCTGGCTGCAAACCCTGTTCTCGTCCTCGACCCGGAGCGAAGAGGTGGAGCCAGCGCGCGCCGGCACGGGCGATGGCGCTTTTCTGGCAGGCCGCGCCCGCATCGGAACCGGAAGGAAGCACACTGTGGCGTGAATCGAGGGCTGATTCCTCCGTGAAGAGCATACCGCCCGCACCTGCTGCCGTGCCTCACGCTGGTCTTGAACGTTGGGGCTGGTATTCGGTGGCGGTGAATGTGCTCCTCGCCGCACTTCACGGGGTGATTGCGCTTGCCTCGGGCAGCCTCACCGTGGTCGCCGAACTGGTCCACAATCTCCTGGACCTTGTCGCCGCCGTGGCTGTCCTCGTCGGCCTCCGACTCGCCAGCCGCACCTCCCGGACCTTTCCCTACGGCCTCTACAAGGTGGAGAACCTGACCGCGGCCGGTCTCGCCATCCTGGTTTTCGTCAGCGCCTACGAGATCGTGCGCCAGGCCCTGCTGGCGGAACCGGCCGCACTCCGGACGGAGCCGTGGATGCTCGCCTCGCTGCTGCTTACCCTGGCGGTCCCGCTCGTCTTCAGCCATCACGAGCTCAAGGCCGCGAGGGCAGCGGGCTCCCCGGCGTTGCTGGCCGACGCCCGGGAATATCGGGTGCACGCCTTCACGACCGGGCTCGCCCTGGCAGCGCTCCTCTCCCAATGGCTGCGGCTGCCCCTCGACCGGGTCGCAGCGCTCGTCATCGTGGTGGTGGTGATCAAGACCGGCTGGGAGCTGCTGCGTGATGCCATGCGGGTCCTGCTTGATGCCTCCCTCGACACCGAGACGCTCCAGCGTATCCGGGCGGTCATCGACGCCACCGCGGCCGTGTCCGAGCTCCACTGGGTCACCGGCCGCAATGCCGGGCGCTTCCGCTTCGTCGAAGCCGGAGTCGCGCTCCGGGTCACAGATCTTGACAAGGCCACAGAGGTTCTGCGGCGCATCGAGGCCGGGGTGTGCGCGGCTGTGCCGCATGTGGAACGGGTCCTCCTCCATCTCGAATCTTCGACGGCACCCTGCCTGCGCTGCGCCGTCCCGCTCGCTGACTGCCGCGAGGCAGCGATCAGCGCCCATTTCGGCGAAGCGCCCTGGTTCGCCCTGGTGACCGTCCGGCGTGCCGACGGAGCCGTGGAGGAACAGCGTCTTGTCAGCAACCCGTACCACCATGCGGAAAAGGGCAAGGGCATCCGAGTCGCCGAATGGCTCGTCACCCTCAAGACCGACGTGCTTCTCGTGCACGAGGACTTGCGCGGCAAGGGTCCCGAGTATGTGCTACGCGATGCCGGGGTGGCCGTGCACCTCACGCCCGGGACCACGCTGGCCGAGGTGCTTGCCGCGTTGCCACCATAAAGTATTGTCCTCGAGCCTTGGCCCCTCCATTCCTGGCTCTGTTGCACGCTGGGAGGGGAAGAGGTCGGGCGGAGCCTCGTGCCGCCACGGGTAGCCGCCTGGCCTCACAAGGGCACAGCTGTTCTGACCGCCAGGCCCGGCTACCAGGCATACTCCAGGGTCAGCTCCAGCTGGTCGTTGGCGGCGAAGCGGCCGAAGAGGGACTGGGGCGGGCCGTCCAGGATGAGGCCGGAGAGGACCAGTTTCCAGGCATCGGTGATGACGTAGCTGCCGCTGGCCCGGAGCATGCTGCCCCCGTGCTCGGGGTTGGCGGCCAGGTTGAGGGTGGTGGCCAGGCGCTCGTTGAGCCAGCCGATCCGAAGATTGGCCCAGAGGATGGTCTCGGCGGCCCGCTCATAGAGGGTGGTGGGCCGGTGTCGGATCCGGGCCTGCTGGGCCTGGAGGGTGAGCACCCAGTCCTCGAAGGGCCGGTAGTCGGCGGCCAGGCCGTAGTCCAGGGCATCCCGGGTCTCCTCCACCGCAGGCAGCGGCGTGATCCCTGGCGCGGGCAGGGCCGGAGGGCCCCAGTGCTCGAGCGCCACATTGAAAACCCGGTTGCGGGTGTACGCCGCCTCGGCCCGCAGGCTCCAGGCGCCCAGCACCGCCGCCAGATCGGTACCGGCCACGAAGATCTTGTGATAGGAAGGCACAAAGCCGGGATCGATCGCCAATCCCGCCGGGGTGGCGGTGACCGCCGGCTGGGTGGCGCGGAAGACCGGCCGGGGATCGAAGCCGTGGAAGAGGCTGACCGCCCAGTCCAGCTCGCCCAGCCGCAGAAGCCGCAGGCCGAAGCTGCCGTTGGCCAGGGTGCGGGCGGGCAGGTCCGACTCCCGGGGATTCAGCTCGGCACCGGCAGGGACGGTGGCCGCAGGCAGCACGGACCAGCGGCTGCCGGGCCGGGCCAGGCGGCCCGGCACCAGCCAGGGCACCCAGACCGCCTGCCCGCTCCAGTCCTCCCGGGCCTGGCGCAGGGAGGCTGCCGGCACCCCGATCTTGCGCTCCTCCAGGGAGCGGGTGATGAACCGGCTGTGATCCCAGGGGTTCACAAGGTCGTTGACCGGATACTCGTCCAGCCGGCCCCAGGAGAAGCGCTGCAGCCCCAGCCGCAGGTCCCAGGCCGCCTCGCTCCGCTCGACGAACAGCTCCCTCACCTCCAGATAAAGGGTTTGGTCCGGATAGACCGTCGTGAGGTCCTTGAGGCCGGCCTGGCGTCCGGACCCGGCGACCGTGCCGTCCCATCCCCCTTCCAGCCAGACAGAAAGACGCACCGCCTCGGCCTGGGTCTCCAGCTGCAGCCGGCTGTCCAGGCTGGGCTCCTCCTGGCGGCTGTCCTTCTCCAGGGCCGCTGTGCCGCTCAGCCGCACCCGGCCGCTGGCCGCAAGATCCCCGTCCCCGTGCCCGGCGCTGCCGCCGGCCAGAAGCAGGATGGCGGCCAGGCAGCCGGCCCGGGGAAGCCTGCGGCCGCGCCCCGTCACCGGCCGGCCCGCTCCAGGGAGCGCTGGCTGAAGAGGTCCTCGGGGAAGCGGGTGTGGTACTGGATGGCGTCGATGGTGTAACCGTTCACCAGGGTAGCTGGTGAACGGTTACGTCCTGATCCGGCAGGAGCCTGGCCATGTCCTCCCGGCTGCCCTGGACGATCATGCCCGGGCAGTATTCCATGCGGACGGCGACGTCGAAGACCTTCAGCAGGATCTTCTTCCCCTGGTAGCTCAGGTAGCCCTTCCGGAACGGCTCCACGGAGCCGACCCCGGGCACGGTGGCCATGGCCGCCTGCATCTCGGCGGGCATGGGGATGGTGGGCGAGCCGCCGGTGGCCAAGGGATGGCCGGAGCTGACCAGGATATCGGCCCGGACGATGGAGTCGAACCAGTCGAACATGGAGCGCCGCAGGCTGTGGACCGCATTGGCCGAGCTGACGAACAGCGCGATGCTGCACAGGATGGCCGCCACTGCCACTGCGCTGCGGCGGACGCTCCTCTGCAGGTTGAGCCCGGCCAGCCGGCCACCGGATCCGAAGCAGGCGGCCAGGGCCGGGTGAGACCACGGCAGCAACCGGGCGAGGAGCAGGGGGGTCCCCAGGGACAGGCCCATCAGAAGCGCCAGCACAGCCAGAAAGATGGCGCCCATGCCCCGGAAGCACGAGCCGGCCGGCGCCATCAGGAAGACCGTCAGGGTGAGGAGTGCTCCCAGCAGGAGAAGCCCGGAGGCGACGGGGATGCCACGTCCGGTGACCACGGCGTCCTCGGCATACGGCATGGCCCGAATGGCTGCCACCGGGTTGGCGCGGCCCCCGGCCAGGGCCGGAAAAAGGGCCGCCAGCAGGCTGGCCGCCATGCCGATCGCCGCGGTTCCGGCTGCAGAGGGCCAGGAGAAGACCAGCTCGCTGACCGCAGTCTTGAGGTAGATCTCGGTGATGCTCTGGGCGACCACGCCCACGGATGCCCGAGCCAGGAGAACGCCCAGACCGATGCCCAGGGCCGAGGCCACGGCCGCCGCCACCAGGGTCTCCGCCAGGAAGAGGCCGGCGATTCCGGCCCTGGTGGCGCCCAGGGCTCGGAGGATGCCGATCTCCCGCCGCCGCTGCACCACGGCGATGGAGACGGCGTTGTAGATGAGGTACATGCCCACGAAGAGGGCCATGAAGCTGACCAGCTCCATGCTCTTTTGGAAGCGCGCCAGAAGGATCTCCACCTGCCGGCTGCGGCTGGCCGGGGTGTCCACGGTATAGCCCGCCGGCAGCCGGGCCAGAAGCCGCTCCTTCATGGCATCGAGGCCGATGCCGGGCAGGAGGCTGACATCGATCCGGTCCAGGCGGCCACTCTTGCCAAAGGCCAACTGGGCGGCGTCGATATCCATGATGGCCACATCACCCCCGGCCACCCGGGCCGGCCCTTCCGGATGCAGCAGGCCCCGCACGGTGAAGGTGCGGATGCCGGCCACGGTCTGCACCGCCACGGCCTGGTCGAGGGCGATCCCCTCCTGGGCCGCCATGGCAGCGGTGACGAGGATGGAATCCCGCTTGGCCAGAAACAGCAAAGGGTCCGGCACCTCCGCCGCCTCGCCGGCCAGGCGGTAATCCCGGATGCCCTGATCCTGGAGGATGTCGACCCCGAGGATGAGGAGGGACCGGGACCTGCCCCCGGCCAGCTGGGCATTGGCCTCGACGACCGGCACGGCGTGCTCCACCCCGGGTACGGCCTGCACCTCTTCCAGGAGCGCACCGGGGAAGCCGGCCTCGGGCCCGGTGATCTGCAGAGCGGCCCGGCCGGTGATCTCGTTGATCGAGGTTTCGAAGGAGGCCAGCACGCTGCGGCTCACCAGGTCGATGGCCACCATGGCGGCCACCCCCAGGCCGATGCCGGCAACGGTCATGGCGAGCTGGATCTTCTGCAGCCGCAGGTGTCTGAGACTCAAGTGGCGCAGGAGGCTGGCCAGGATCATGGCTCTGCCCCCCCGATGGCGATGTCCCCGGCGGTCCGGCCATCCTTGAGCGTGAGGATGCGGCTGCCGAAGGCGGCGGCCTTGGCGTCGTGGGTGACCATGACGATGGTCTGGCCATCGTCATGGAGGGATTGCAGCAGCAGAAGGATCTCCTCGCTGGTGTGGGAATCCAGGTTGCCGGTGGGCTCGTCGGCCAGGATCACCGCCGGCCGGCTGACCAGGGCCCGGGCGATGGCCACCCGCTGCATCTCGCCGCCGGACAGGTGCTCCGGCCGATGGCCGATCCGGTGCCCCAGCCCCACCTGCTCCAGGAGGGCCACCGCCCGGGGGCGGACCTGGGCAAAGGGCAGGCCGTCCAGCAGCAGGGGCAGGCCGACGTTCTCCTCGGCGGAAAGGAGGGGCAGGAGGTTGAAGAACTGGAAGACAAAGCCCACGGAGCGCCGGCGGATACGGGTGAGCTCCGCATCAGGGATGCCGCCCAGGGGCCGGCCATCCAGAAGGACCTGGCCGCTGCTGGGCTGGTCCAGGCCGCCCATGAGATGAAGGAGGGTGCTCTTGCCGGAGCCGCTGGGGCCCATGATACTCACCAGCTCACCCTTGACGATGGAAAGGGTCACGTCCTGAAGGGCCTGCACCTGGCGCCCCCCCTGCCGAAAGGTGCGGCTGACCTTCTGCAGCGCAATCATCCTGGGCATCCTCCCCTGCTGTCTCTTGTGATCTTGGCCTCGCACAGGGCCAGCCATTTGAGGTCGGCCTCGGCGTGGAACAGGCCGGCGTCCAGAATCAGCTCGGTGACCAGCCGGGCCTCGCTGTCCCCCTCCTTCTTCAGGGCCAGCTTGCGGCGGGTGAGCCGGTGCATGGCCTGGAGGTAGAGCGCCTTCTGCTTGTCGATCAGCTCCAGGATGGCCGCCGGCTTCTCCCTGGCCAGGAAGACCAGCTTGATGAAGAGCTCGTCCCGCAGCACCCTGGTCTTCTTGACCGGGCTGGCCAGCCAGAGCGCCCAGGGTGTCCCGGGGGGCTTCTCCTATAAGTCTTACAGGTCCTATGGGTCCTGTTGGACTTGTTGGTCCTGTGAAACCCGCGGGGCACGCACGGTTAGTCTTCCAGGTCCTCGTAGGCGGCCGGGGTGAAGCGGGAGATGGCTGGCTGCATGGGAGCCCTCCTTGGTTGCTGGTGCGCCGACGTCCTTCGCCGCCACAGCTGCCCGCCTGGCCGTTGCCAAGGCCAGGCGGTTTGGTGTAGCGTGGGCTTGGACTCAGGACCAGTTCGCGCCAGGCCCAAGCCGTCGCGGGTTAGGGTCAGCCCCGCCCGCTGCCGCCATTCGCGCTCCTTGGAGGAAGACCCATGAAGCTCGATCGCATCACCTGCACGCCGGCACGTATGAATGGTCAGCCATGTATCCGTAATCTGCGCCTGACCGTACGCCGAGTGGTGGAGCTGGTGGCAACCTACCCGGAACGCTCCGAGCTGCGCCGAGAGTATCCCGAGCTGGAGGACGAAGACATCCGACAGGCCCTCATCTACGCGGCCGCCTCCCTGGACGACCAGGTGCTCAATCTCGCCGAGCCCCATGAAACTGCTGCTTGATCAGGGCCTGGCCCGCAGTGTCGTCGCCCTCCTCGCTCCGGACGGCATCGATGCCGTCCATGTTGCAGATCTGGGCTATGCCACAGCCACGGATGCCGCAATCCTCGACTTGGCCCGCGCCCAGGGGCGGGTTGTGGTCACCCTGGACGCGGATTTCCACGGCTTGCTGGCCTGCGCTGCCGCCTGCGTGCCCTCAGTGGTGCGGATTCGCATCCAAGGCTTGCGGGCGGAAGGCCTGGCCCAGGTTCTCCGCCAGGTCTGTCATCAGTGCGCCGCAGAGTTGATCCGGGGTGCCGCAGTCACCGTACAGGAAGACCGCATCCGAGTCCGTCTCCTCCCCTTCGGCCAAGCCTCGAACTACCCGCAGCACGTCTGAGCCAGCAGCATCCCGCCCGCCGTCCTTCTGCCACCCTTTCCGCTTATGGCCAGCATCGACGGACATCCCATCCCTGACGAGATCACCGCCGAGCTGGCCCGCCTGCTGGCCGGTCTGGGGGAGCCGGTGCTGCGGCGGCTGTGCCAGGACTTTCCCCAGCTTGCCGCCGGCTTCCGTCCCAAGCGGCCCAACCTGGAGGTGGTGCGCCGCCGGCTGGCCGGGCTGCTGGCCGAGGGCGGCGAGCTGGACGCCGGCCTCCGGGGCATCCTGGCCGCCGCGGGCCTGGGGGATTCCCTGGTCGCCGTTCTTTCCCGGGATTGCCTTGCCGCCTTCCTCTCCGACCTCATGGCCCTCTTCGGCCGGGCGCCGCTTCTGACCGGGCTTCTCGCCGACGAGCGGGCCGCGGTCCGGGAGCTGGCCTGGGACGAGCTCGCCGCCGGGCCGCGGCCCCTGGCCGACCCCGAGACAGCCCAGGCCGCTTTGGCCGGTGGCCTTGCCCCCTTCCTGGCCCTGGTCCGGGAGCGGCTCCTGGGGGAGATCCCGGAGCCAGCGCCGGCCGGCGACAGCCAGGAGCTGGCCGCCCTGCGGGCCCGGTTGGCCAGTCTGGAAGAGGAGCGCCGGCCGGCAGGCGGCAGCCGGATGGAGAGGAGGCTCCAGGAGAAGCTGGCCCGGATGGAATCGGAGCTGGCCGCCGCCCGGGAGCGGCTGGCCCGGGAGCGGGCCAGCCGGCAGGAGCTGGCCGCCGAGCTGGCGGCGGCCCGCCAGGCCCAGGCTACCCTGGAGAACGAGCTGCAGGAGCGGATCCGCCAGGGGGTCGACGAGGAACTGGCGGTCCGGCTGCGCTCCTGGCTGGCCCAGCCCCAGGCAGTGGCCGCCGAGGCCGACCGGAGCCGTCCGGCCGGAACCGGCGACCTCTTGGCCCGGGCCAGGCTGGCCCTGGAGCGCCAGGTCCAGCGGGACCGGCATCTGGGCAACCGGCGCCAGCTGGCGGCGCGCCTGGCCAGCCTGCAGCAGGCCGCGGCCGAGCTGGATGAAGCCCGGCAGCAGGCCCTGTCGCCGCTGCCGGAGCTGGCCCCTTTGGGCCGGGAGGTCCAGGCCGAGATCCGCCGGCTGCAGGCCGTGCTGGGCGAGGATCCCCCGCCCTCTCCCCTGGTGGCGGAGCTGGCGGCCCGCATCAACAGCGCCGCCGAAGACCACCTCGTCTCCTGGCGCCGGCTGGTGGAGGAGCTGGCGGCAGCGGGCATCCTGGCCAGCCAGGAGCGGGCCAGCCTGGAGGCGCTGGCCAGCCAGACCCAGGCCCGGGCCCTGGATCGGGCCCGGGTGGCGGCCACCCCGCTGCCCGGCGTGGCCGGCCTGGTCCAGCGGGCCCTGGACCAGGGCCAGCCGTTCCATCTGGTGGTGGACGGCCACAATGTTCTTTTTGGCCTGGCCAGCCTCTTTGGGCCGGCCTACGACGAGCACGGCGTCCCGGGCGCCCGGGCCCGGGCCGCGCTCCTGGCCGCCGTCGACCGGCTGCTGGCACCCGCTGGCCAAGCCCTGGCCTCGGTGTTCTTCGACGGCGTTGCGGCCTCGGAGGAGAACGTAAGCCCCAAGGTCAAGGCGGTCTATGCCGCCGGCGGCCCGGCGGCCGAGGATCGGGCCGATCAGGCGATCCTGGACTATCTCGATCACTGCCGGCCGGCCAACGGCCAAGTCGTTCTGGTCAGCGACGATGCGGCCCTCAAGAAGGCAGCCGGCCGCCGGCAGGCGCAAAGCCTGCCCCTGGCCGCCTTTGCCGCCCTCCTCGCCCGGCCCTGACCCCCTCCCCGCCTAGCCGGCCGGTACCGCCTCCCCTGCCATCGGCTCGGCAAACCCTTTCTCCACCAGGTGGCTGGCGATGTCCGCCGGCGCGAAGCCGATCTTCTGGGCCACCCGCAGGGCATGGCTGTCCCTGGAGATGCCGGGGATCATCCGGTGGCTGGGTCGCTCCCGGGCAAACTCCACCTGCAGATACTGGCCCTTGCCGGAGCGCTGGAAGCTCTCCACCAGCTCGTAGGAATGGGTGACCAGGAGGGTGTTGTTGCCCACGGCGTGGAAGCCGTCCATGATCGAGGCCGACAGGCTCATCTTCTCGTGGGTGGTGGTGCCCTCGGCGATCTCGTCCAGCACGGCCAGGCTCTTCGGGGTGATGGAGAAGAAGATGTCCCGGGTGGTCGTAAGCTCGGTGCCGAAGCGGCCCTCCGGGTCGCTCAGGCAGTCGAAGGACGGCGCCTGGTAGGCGATGCGGTCGGTCATGTTCAGCCGCGCCCGGGAGGCCAGGATCGGCGCCCCGATCTGGCCCAGGATCTGGCTTTGGACAATGGTCTTGCAATAGGTGGTCTTGCCGCCGCTGTTGGGGCCGGTGACAAAGGTGACCCGGCTGCCGTCCAGAAGGACATCGTTGGGCACAAAGTCGGGGTCGTCCTTGGCGGCGATGGGGTTCCTGAGGTCGTAGGCCACAAAGGAATGGCGGTCGTGGTTGGTGATCTCCGGCAGGACCGTGGGATGGGGCACCACCCGGCTGTACGCCACGAAGGAGAGAAGCTCGTCGATGGCCGCCACCGCCTCCACGGCCGAGGCGAAGCGGTTGGAGTCGTAGAGGCGCTTTCGCACCGGCAGAATCGCCGACTCGTAGTCCACCATGGGCTTGAGCACCGTGCCGTAGATGAGGCCAAGCAGGATGCCGCCGCCGGTGAGGATGACCATGGATTCCGCCACCGGCCGGCTCAGGAAGCCGGTCAAGCCGGCCAGGCCGGACAGGATGGACGGCAGGGCCGGCCAGATGGAGCCGCCGCTCAGCCGGTGCGGCCGGAAGCGCCAGCCAGGGGAGAAGAGGCCCTTCTCGCCCCGGGCCTGCACCCCGGCCAGGGTGCGCCAGACCGGACCGGCCGCCAGCCGGCTCACCGGCGAGCCGGCAAAGGCCAGGATGCTTTGCACCAGCGAGTCGAGATAGACGGTCTCCGGCCGGGGCAGATTCCTGGCCGCCTCCAGCATGGTGCGGATGGTGGCCATGGCCTGGCCGTAGTCCCGGTACGGGATGAGCGGGTGCATGTGGGCGTTGAGGAGCCGAAAGAGGGCCAGCTCGCCCTGGCGGAAGGTGTCGAGATAGCTGGCTACCGCCACCTGCAGTCGGGTGTTGCTCTCCAGCTCGCAGTAGGAGTCCTGCTTGGCGTGGATGAGCTCGATGGACTCGGAGGGGTTCATGAGGGAGTGGAAGAGCCGGGCCGAGCCCACCAGGGTGCGGGTGTGATCGAGGGCGCGGAACAGGGGGAACAGCTCCACCACCTGCAGGGTGCGGCGGTCGGCGATGGTGGTGGGTAGGAGATCGAAGAGCCTGTCGCCATGGAACGGCGCGGCCAGGCGCTCGTCGATGATCTTGTTGCGGAAGTTGAGCTCGATGATGAGCTTCTCGCTGTCGCCATCCATGGGTGGGGGTCCTCGCAAGGGATCGACGCCGGGCAGCCCCGGCCGGAAAATTACTCACGCTACACCGAAACCGCCCGCCTCTCAAGCCCGCCTTCTCCCTCCTCCCTGGCAGGAAATGTCCTGCCCCGCAGGATGCCGCGCCAAAGGATGCCGGCGGCCCCCCTGCCCGCCCGGCCAGGGTACCGGTCCCAACCAGGGTGGCACACGACTTGAAACGGTTCCGTCATGGACAAATGATGGAGCCGGGCGTGGTGCCCGGCGAAGGCCCTGGCAGCCGGCCGCCGGCCCGCCGGGCGGCAGCGAGGCCCTGCCCATGCAGCTTCATGTCGGCACCAGCGGCTACGGGTACAAGGAATGGCAGGGGATCTTCTATCCTGCCCGGACCCCCGCCAAGGAAATGCTCCGCTTCTATGCCACACGACTGGGCGCCGTGGAGATCAACTACACCTTCTACCATATGCCCACCGAAAGGGTCCTCCTCTCCTGGGCGGCCCAGGTCCCGGACGGCTTTGCCTCGGAGGCCGAGCTGGCCCACTGGCTGGAGAGGATCCGGGCCCAGGGCTGGCAGGAGGCCTTTGTCTTCTTCAAGCACGAAGCCGCCGGCCAGGGGCCGGAGCTGGCGCTGCGCTTCCAGAGCCTCGCGGGCGAGGCCCCATCCGTCGTCTGACTGCATGGATCTGGCGACCTACCGGCAGAAGCGCGATTTCTCCCGCACCAGCGAGCCGGCCGGCCTGGGCCAGGCCCTGCCGGCCGGCCGGCGCTTCGTGGTGCACCAGCACGCAGCCCGGCGGCTCCATTACGATCTCCGGCTGGAGCTGGACGGCGTGCTGAAAAGCTGGGCCGTGCCCAAAGGGCCGAGCCTGGATCCCTTCGCCCGGCGGCTGGCAGTGCAGGTGGAGGATCATCCCCTGGAGTACGGCGGCTTCGAGGGGGTCATCCCCAAGGACCAGTACGGCGGCGGCACGGTCGTGCTCTGGGACCAGGGGACCTGGGAGCCGGAGGCCGATCCCCGGGAGGGCCTACGCCAGGGCAAGCTCTCCTTCTGGCTGCACGGGGAGAAGCTGCGGGGCTCCTATGCCCTGGTGCAGATGCGCAGCCGGGACGGCAGCCCCACCAGGAACTGGCTCCTCATCAAGCACCGGGACGCGGCGGCGGTGCCGGGCAGCGGCCGCCGCATCCTGGACGACAAGCCCGCCAGTGCCGCCAGTGGGCGCTCCCTGGCCGAGATCGCCGCCGCGGCCGGCGATGCCGCGGCGCCGTCCCTTGCCGCCTCAGCCTTGCCCCAGGCCCGCCCGGCCCCGCAGCCGGCCTTCCTTTCGCCCCAGCTGGCCACCCTGGTGAGCCAGCCACCCACCGGGGACGCCTGGATCCATGAGATCAAGCTGGACGGCTACCGGATCCTGGCGGTGATCGCGGAAGGCCGGATCACCCTCCGGTCCCGCCACGGCAAGGACTGGACCGGCCGGTTCCCGGCGGTGGTCGCGGCCCTGGCCGCCTGGCCGGTGAGCCAGGCGATCCTGGACGGCGAGATCGTGATCATCCGGCCCGATGGCACCTCGGACTTCCAGGCCCTGCAGGAGGCGCTCCGCTCCGGCCAGGCGGAAAGGATCGTCTACTGTCTCTTCGACCTGCCCCACTGCGCAGGCTATGATCTTGCAGCCACGCCGCTTCTGGAGCGCAAACGCCTGCTTGCCTCCCTCATCGCCCGCCTGCCGCCGGAAAGCGGCATCATCCGTGCCAGCGACCATATCCAGGCGAACGGCCCGGAGGTCTTCCGGCAGGCCTGCGACCTGGGCACCGAGGGCCTCGTCTCGAAAGAGGCGGCCAGCCCTTATGAGCCCAGGCGATCCCGGACCTGGCTGAAGACGACCTGCCGCCAGCGCCAGGAGCTGGTGGTGGGCGGCTGGAGTGAGCCGGCCGGTGGCGGCCCCGGCTTCGGCGCCCTGCTCGTGGGCTACTTTGACCAGGGCGAGCTGCGCTACGCCGGCCGGGTGGGGACCGGCTTCTCCCGCCCGGCCCGCCGGCAGCTGGGCGAGCTGTTGCCGGCCGTCGAACAGCCAAGGACCGCCTTCGTCAATCCCCCCACCGGTGCCGCGGCCCGGGGCCTGCACTGGACCCGGCCGGCGCTGGTGGCCGAGGTGGCCTTCCGGGGCTGGACCCGGGACCAGGTGCTGCGCCTGGCCTCCTTCCAGGGGCTGCGGCACGACAAGCCCCCCGAGGACGTGGGCCGGGAGACCCCCGAGCCGCTCCGGCCGCCGCCGGTGTCCTCCGTGGTGGTGGCCGGGATCAGGGTGACCCATGCGGACAAGATCCTCTACCCGGAGGCCGGCATCACCAAACGGGATCTGGCCGCCTTCTACGCCGCCATCGCGGACCGCATCCTGCCCCATGTCCGGCACCGGCCGCTCACCCTGGTGCGCTGCCCGGACGGCTGGCCCGGGGAGTGCTTCTACCAGAAGCACCTGGGACGGCCAGGCGGCGAGCCGCTGCCCGCCGCGCTTCGCACCGTCCCGATCCCGGACCGGCAAGGCACCAGGGCCTTCGTGGTGATCGACGACTTGGCCGGTCTCATCGCACTGGTGCAGCTGGGGGTGCTGGAGATCCACCCGTGGGGGGCGAGCGCCGGGGACTGGGACCGGCCGGACCGGCTGGTCTTCGACCTCGATCCCGGCCCCGGCCTGGCCTGGCAGCAGGTGGTGGCGGCCGCCCGCCTGCTGCGCCGCCGGTTGGCGGAGCTGGGGCTGGCGGCCTTTGTCAAGACCTCCGGGGGCAAGGGCCTGCACCTGGTGGTGCCCCTGGTGCCCTGGGGCGGCTGGCGGGAGGTCCGGGCCTTTGCCCGGGCGGTGGCCCTGCAATTGGCGCGGCAGCGGCCGGACCTCTTCGTGGCCACCATGAGCCGGGCCCAGAGGCAGGGCCGGATCTTCATCGACTACCTGCGCAACAGCCGCGGCGCGACGGCCGTGGCGGCCTATTCCCCCCGGGCCCGACCCGGCGCCCCGGTGTCCACCCCGGTCCGCTGGGAGGAGCTGGGCGAGGCCTTAACCCCCGATCGCTACCGGATCGACAATCTGCCCCGCCGGCTGGCCGCCCTGCAGAGCGACCCCTGGCCGGATTTCTTCGCGCTCCGGCAAAAAGTCGGCCCCGCCGCCCGCTGAGCGCCTGGCCGGTCAAGGCCGCTTGCCCGAGGCCGGCCGCCGGCCACCGCCCTTGCCGGCTGGCGCCGCCGGGAAGCGGCTCTTGATGATCGCCATGAGGTCGATGACCTCGGCGCCTACCGCTGCCGCGGCGGCCGGCAGCGGCGGCTGGTCCAGCACGTCCTTGCCAGCGGCGAGCTTCTCGCGCACCAGATCGGCCAGCCGCTGGGCGTAGCGGTCGGCCATGAGGTCCGGCGCCAGCTCCGGCCGGAAGAGCCGGTCCATCTCCTGGCGCAGGCGGCCGGCCAGCTTCGGGCAGGCTTCGGGCAGGGGCGGCAGGCCCAGCTCCGCCGGCGAGCGGATCTCATCGGCAAAGCGCAGGATCTCCGCCCGCAACAGCCCGCCCTCGGCCAGGATCGCCACCAGGTGCTCCCTCTCCCGCATGACAAAGGTGCCGATGGCCGCCCGGCCGCTTCGCTCCATGGTGGCGGCCAGCAGGCGGTAGGCCCGACTGACCGTGCCCGCCGGCAAGAGGCAGTAGGCGTGCTGGAACAGGACCGGGTCCAGTTCGGCCACCGCCACGAAGGTGCGCAGGTCAATCTCCCGGGATTTCTTCGGCTCGACCGCCGCCAGCTCCTGGTCGCTGACCGGGATGAAGCGGCCGGTCTCGATCTCGTGACCGCGGATGATGGCCTCGGCAGCCAAAGGCCGCCGGTCCCGGGGGCAGTTGTAGCGGCGGTGCATGGCCGCGCCGTCCGAGGCCAGCATCCGGAGGGCCGCGGGCCGGGGCCGGTGGGTGGAGTAGAGATCCACCGGGATGTTGACCAGCCCGAAGGTGAGGCTGCCGGACCAGAAGGCGCCCAACTGGCC